>JABFYH010000140.1 GCA_013361335.1 Gemmatimonadaceae bacterium
CGTGACGACCTGCACCACGCGGCGCGCCTGTTGATGCTGGCGCGGCCCAATGGTCGCGAGGCCACTCCCGAGGAGCAGCGCCCGTCGCTCGCCCCGGGCGATGCCGAGCGCGCGGCGGTGGATGCGCTGCTGGGCGAGGCCGGCGCGGCGCCGGGTGAGCGGCTCGTCGCGCTGGCGCCCGGCAGCGTGTGGGGGACCAAGCGCTGGCCCTACTATCCGGAGCTGGCGAAGGCGCTCGCGGAATCGGGCGATGGGCTCCGCGTCGTCGTGGTCGGGAGCGGAGCGGACCGAGCGCTCGCCGACGCGATCGTAGCCGCGGCGCCGAGGGCGATCGACGCGACCGGGCGGCTCGGCCTCCTCGCCTCCGCCGAGCTGCTCGGACGATGCGGTGTGCTCGTGACGAACGACTCGGCGCCGATGCATCTTGCGTCGGCCATGGGGACGCCCACGGTGGCGATCTTCGGCCCGACGGTGCCCGAGTTCGGCTTCGGTCCGCTCGCGCCGCGGGTCTCGGTGGTGGGGCACGACACCCTGCCCTGCCGCCCCTGCGACCGGCATGGGCCGCAGCGCTGCCCGCTCGGGCATCACCGCTGCATGCGGGAGCTGTCGCCGTCGACGGTGGCAGAACGTGCGCGAACCCTTCTCCTCAACCCGGACGTCCTCGCATGACCAGTCACGAGCGCGAGCAGTTCATCATCGGCGTGGATCTCGGCGGCACGAACATCGTGGCCGGCGCCATGACGCTCGACGGATCGCGCACCCTGAACGTGCGCAGCATTCCGACCAACGCCGCGCTCGGCGACGAAGGGGTCGCCGACCGCATGGTGACGCTGGTGGAAGGGGTGATCCTCGATACGATGCGCGAGACGGGGATCTTCCGCTCGGATTTCGTCGGCGTCGGCGTCGGGGCGCCGGGCCCGCTCGACCGCGAGCGCGGCATCGTGCTCGTCGCGCCGAATCTTGGCTGGTTGAATTTCCCCCTGCGCGATCGGATTCACGATCGGCTGTCGCTGCCGACGACGCTCGACAACGACGCGAACTGCGCGACCTTCGGCGAGTGGTGGCAGGGGGCGGCGCGGGGCGGGCGGAACGTCGTCGGCCTCACGATCGGCACCGGCATCGGCGGGGGCCTGATCCTCGGCGGGGCGCTGTATCACGGCGCGTCCGACATGGCCGGCGAAGTCGGGCACACGACGATCGATCTCAACGGGCGGCACTGCAAGTGCGGCAACTACGGCTGCCTCGAGGCGTATGCCTCGGCGTCGGCGATCGCCACGCGGGCGCGCGAGGTGCTGGTGCGCGAGGAGGGGGAATCGGCGATCCCCGGCATGGTGAACGGGCGGTACGAGGAGATCACCGCGCAGACGGTGTACGACGCGGCGAAGTCGGGCGATCCGGTGGCGAGCGAGATCGTGCGCGACACCGCGCGCTACCTCGGCGCGGGCGTGGCGAACCTCCTCAACATCTTCAACCCGGACACGGTGGTGGTCGCCGGTGGTGTCACCGCGGCGGGCGATGCGCTCTTCGTCCCGCTGCGCGCCGAGGTACGGCGGCGGGCGTTCAGCCCCGCGGTGCGGGCGGTGAACATCGTGCCGGGGAGTCTTCCTGGAACGGCGGGGATGGTCGGCGCGGTCGCCAGCTTCAAGCAGCAGTACATGGGTGGGGTGTGACGGCGTTCGACCGCCGGAAGCGGATCGGCGTGATCGGCACGTTCGTGTGGGACGTCATCCACGGCCGCGACGCCAGAGCGGTGCCGGTGGAGGAGTGGGGCGGGATCACGTACAGCCTGAGCGGCCTCGATGCCGCGCTCCCCGACGACTGGGAGATCGTCCCCATCATGAAGGTGGGGCACGACTTCGCCGCCAGGGCGCGCCAGTATCTGGGCATGCTGCGCCACATCGCGCCCGACGCCGCGCTGGTCGAGGTGCCCTTCCCCGGACATCGCGTCGAGCTGCGCTACATCGACGAGGAGCGACGGACCGAGGTGCTGACCGGCGGCATCCCGGGGTGGAGCTGGCTCGCGCTCAAGCCGCTGCTCGATCAGGCGCGCCTCGACGCGCTGTACATCAACTTCCTGAGCGGCTGGGAGCTCGATCTCGAGACGGCGCAGCTCGTGCGGCGGCACTTCGCCGGCCCGATCCACTGCGACCTGCACATGAAGGTGATGGCGGTGCAGCCCGACGGGCTCCGCACCTTCCGGCCGATCCCCAACGTCGCCGAGTGGTGCGGCTGCTTCGATTTCCTCCAGATGAACGAGGAGGAGATGGCGACGATCGCGCCCGACTCGATGAGCCTCGCCGCCACCGCGCTCGCCGCCGGCGTCTCCTGCCTGCTCGTGACCCTCGGCAAGCGCGGCGCCGTGTACTTCGCCGCGCCGGGCTTCGACACCATATGTGATCTTCCGCCCCGACAGGGCCTGGCCACCGCGCCCCGGGGCGGTACCGGCGCCGTGGGGGCGATCCGCACCGCGCTGGTGCCGGCGACGATTGTCAATCCCCCTGGCGATCCGACCGGCTGCGGCGACGTTTGGGGTGCGACCTATTTCTCCCGGATGGTCGCCGGTGATAAGTTGTCGGACGCGATGAAGGCGGCCGTTGGGGCCGCAGCCCGGAACGTCGGGCACCGAGGCGCCACCGGACTCGCGGCCCACCTGCGCGGAGAACTCAGCCTCTCGTGACCAGCGTCATCACCGTCCCCCCCTCGCTGGACGACCATACGTTCGAGCAGGTGGTGGAGCAGCTCGCGTCGGTCCCCGCCGAGGCGAAGCTCGTCGTGGACGCGCGCCACACGCGCTGGGCGTCGCCCTACGGCCTCACGGCGCTGCTGGCGCTCGGCCAGACCCGCGAGACGCGGCCGAGCTTCACGGCGCCCGACATGGAGGACACGGCGTCGTACTGGGCTCGCACGGGGTTCTTCAAGCACGCCGACGAGATTTATGAGTTGCACGGTGCTGTGCCCAAGGCCAGGGGTGGCGAGTCGAGCGTGCTGCTCGAGATCACCCCGGTGGTGAAGAGCGAGGACGTGCACGAGGTCGTGGGTCGGATCCAGCAGAAGGCGCAGCAGATCCTGAGCAAGGAGCTGAACATCGACGCCAAGGCGACCGTCGGCTTCGCGATGACCCTCTCCGAGGTGTGTCAGAACATCGTGGAGCACGCCGGTCGCGGGGGATGGGTCGGCGTGCAGACGTACACCTGGCGGAAGCGGCTCGCCAACCGGCGCGTCGTGGTGATCGCGGTGTGCGACGCGGGCCTCGGCTTTCGTCAATCGCTGGAGAGTGCGCCCGGCAAGGTGCGCAGCGACCGCTGGGACGACGCCGCCGCTCTGGAAGAGGCCGTCATCCGCGGCGTGAGCCGGTTCCGTGACCCAGGTCGCGGCCAGGGCCTTGCTGGTGTACGACGTTACGTCGGCCGGTGGGACGGCAAGGTCAGCGTCCGCAGCGGGACGGCGAAGATCGCCATCGTGCCGAGCTGGGACGACGACGTGCCGTTGCTCGAGAAGCTCGCCCCCTTTCCGGGGGCACAGGTCCAGGTCACCATACCAGAGCGGGTCTCCGGGGGCCCGCGATGATGATGCACATCGACGTCAGCTCCGTGCTGCGCCAGACGCTGTCATGTGAGCTCTACTCCAACCTCGTCACGCGCCCGACCGGCGCCGCCGTGCGGACGCAGATCGAGGCGCTGCTCGGCGACTCGCGCGAGCGCACGCTGACGGTGATCGACTTCTCGCACGTCGGCATGATCGACTTCTCCTGTGCCGACGAGGTGGTGGCGAAGCTGCTGCTCCGCTACGTCGCCGAGGAGCGCGGGAATCGCGAGGCGTACTTCCTGTTCCGCGGCGTGACCGAGGACCACTGGGACGCGATCGAGGCGGTGCTCGAGCGGCACGGGCTGGCGCTGGTCCTCGAGTCCGCGGACGGCTCGGGGGCGCACGTCGGCGGCATCGTGAACGACCGCGAGCGGGTGGCGTGGAACACCGTGTACGAGCTCGGTCGCGCGGCGCCGGCCGACGTGGCCTCGGCGATCGGCTCGCCCCCGTCCGACTGCGAGCGCCTCCTCGAGACGCTGCATCGCCGGCGGCTGCTGATGCGGCTGGAGGACGACTACATCGCGGTCGGCGGATTGGCGGACGCCCGTGCCTAGCGATGCACGCAACAAGCCGCTTCGCGTGACGGGATTCATCGGCACGCGGGTGAGCGACGCCGATCGCGGGCCGCAGGTACGGCTCTCCCCGGACGACGCGCGCGCGCGGCTGCTCAACGAGGGCGAGCTCGCGTGGGTCCATGGCCCGCGGCGCCAGGAGCTCGCCACGGTCGTCGTCGACGCCGCCGTGCACCGCGGCGACGTCGTGCTGCGCGACGTGGCCGGCGTGTCGCCCTCGGAGGTGGTGCGGGTGGTGAAGCCGGATCTCGACTCCCACACCCGTCGCGGCAACTTCGCGTGACGCCGCCACGCCGCCCGCCGACCCAGGCGCTGTCGACGCTGGCGGTGCACGCCGGCGAGGGCTCGCACGACTCGGACGCGCCGGTGGTGACGCCGCTGATGCAGAGCGCGACCTACGTGCAGGAGGTCGGGACGAGCGAGGGTCTTCGCTACCCGCGCTACGGCAACGCGCCGAACGCGGAGCTGGTGCAGCGGCGCCTGGCGGCCCTCGACAAGGCGGAAGCGGCGATCGTGCTGTCGAGCGGGATGGCGGCGACGGCCTGTGCGCTGCTCGCGCTGCTGCGCCCGGGCGACCACCTCGTCGCCTGCAAGTGGATCTACGGCGGCACGATGCGGCTCCTCACCCAGGAGTTCACCTCGCTCGGCATCCAGATCACCCTCGCCGATCCGCTGGAGACGCGCGCCTGGCGCAAGCGGCTGCGCAAGGAGACGCGCGCCATCTTCCTCGAGTCGCCCGTCAACCCGACCTGCCGCGTCCTCGACCTGAAGCCGATCAGCCACATCGCGCAGGAGGAGGGGCTGGCGCTCGTCGTCGATTCCACCTTCGCGAGCCCGGTGAACTTCCGGCCGCTGGAGCACGGGGCCGACGTGGTGATCCACTCCGCGACCAAGTACCTGAACGGCCACCACGATCTCGTGGGCGGCGTCGTGCTCGGCACGGCGCCATACATCGAAGAGGTCCGCCAGAAGATGATGCTCTGGGGGGGCGCACCCGACCCCTTCGCCTGCTGGCTGCTCGAGCGCGGGCTCAAGACCCTCGACGTACGGGTCAGGCGCCAGAACGAGAACGCGATGCGCGTCGCCCAGTGGTGCGCCGAGCGCAAGGAGGTGCGCGTCGTCCACTACCCCGGCCTGCCCAGCCACCCAGACCACGCGATCGCCGCCGCGCACATGAGCGGCTTCGGCGGCATGCTCGCGATCGAGCTGACGGGTGGGGGGCGCGCCGCGGAGCGGTTCGTCCGCAAGCTTCGGCTGATCCGCCACGCGCCAAGCCTGGGCGGGGTCGACTCGCTGGTCAGCGAGCCGCGCCACAACTCGCACACGCACCTCACCGCCGAGGAGCGCGCCAAGCTGGGCATCCCCGACGGCTTCCTGCGGTTGAGCATCGGCATCGAGGATGCCGATGACCTGATCGCCGACCTCGAGCAGGCACTGCACTGATGGCTGGACCGATCATCACCACGCCCGCGGCCGAGCCGCCGGAACGGCGCCGCATCGAGCGGCGCGGCAACTCACGCATCGGCGACCTCACGCTGCCGGAGGTCCGGCGCATCTTCATCACGCTCGTGCTGGGCGCGATCGTGCTGGCGCTGTTCTTCTGGATGGTGAAGTCCGTGATCGTCGCGGCCATCCTCGGCCTGATCATCGGCTTCTATCTTCGCCCGCTGCACCTCCGGATCCTCGCGCGCGTCCGCAGCCAGAATCTGGCGGCCATCGTCACCCTGCTCGTCGTGATCGTCCCTGTGCTGCTGGTGCTGGCCTACAGCTACAGCGAGATGGCCGACGTCGTGAGCTATGCCGCGACGCACCAGGACGAGATCGTGGCCAAGGTGAACGCCGCGATGCAACGGCTGCCGCTGTTCAAGGACGCGCGCATCAGCGGATCGCTGGGCAACGCCGTCGTCGCGGCGACCGACTACGGCACGCGCCTGCCCGCGCTGCTCAAGGGGGCGATCAAGGGCTTCTCGATCTCGGCGACGATCTTTCTCTTCACGGCCTTCTACATCCTCATCGGCGCGGAGAAGATCGGGTCGTACATCGGCAGCAAGATCCCGCCGCGGTACGACGAGCTGCGCCGCGCGCTGGAGACCAACGTGCGCGGCGTGCTGTACGGCGCGATCTACTCGACCCTGCTCACGCAGACGATGAAGTCGCTGATCATCCTGTTCATGAACCTGGCGTTCCGTGTGCCGCTCGCCGGCGCGCTGGCGGTGATCTCGTTCATCATCGGCTTCTTCCCGATCGTCGGGTCGTGGAGCGTCTACGTCCCGGTGGCGATCTGGCTCGTCATCTTCCGGGATGCGATCGGGCCGGCGATCGCGATGATCGTGATCGGCACCGTCGTCAACACCGTCTTCATCTCCACCTATCTGCGCCCGAAGATCGCCGCCGAGCGGTCGCGCGTGCTGAACTTCTACTGGATGTTCGTCGCCCTCATCACCGGGGTCTACACCTTCGGGCTGGCCGGCATTCTCCTCGGCCCGATCCTCATCGGCCTGCTCAAGGCGGTGATCGACACCGTGACCGCGCGCTCGAGCTGGCAGATCCTGGAGCTGGACGACGTCGAGACCAACGACGGCGCGGGTCCGATCGTGCAGGCATGATCCGCTTCTTCAACGTCACCAAGAGCTACGCCCGCACCGGCACGGCGGTCCACGACGTCTCCCTGCACGTGGGCAAGGGTGAGTTCGTCTTTCTCACCGGACCCAGCGGCGCGGGCAAGACCACGTTGCTCAAGATGGTGTACATGGAGGAGCGGCCGACGTCGGGCGAGGTGCAGGTGAGCGGCACCAGCTCGCTCGATGCCACCGCTCGCGACGTCGCGCGGCTGCGGCGCAAGCTCGGCATCGTCTTCCAGGACTTCCGCCTGCTCGAGAACCGCACCGCCGAGCAGAACGTCGCCTTCGCGCTCGAGGTGACCGGGGCGGCGCGAGCGACGATCGGTCCCAAGGTGGCGCGGGTGCTGACGCAGGTCGGGCTCGCGTCGAAGGGCACCGCCTACCCGAAGGAGCTGTCCGGCGGGGAGCAGCAGCGCGTCGCCATCGCCCGTGCCCTCGTCAACGATCCGTTCGTCCTCCTTGCCGATGAGCCGACGGGCAATCTGGACGATCGGGCGACGCGCGGGATCTTCCAGCTGCTGCGGGAGATCAACGCGGCCGGGACGGCGATCATGATGGCGACCCACAACCTCGAGCTCATCCGGCGCCAGGAGCTCCGGACGATCGAGATGAACCGCGGCGGCATCGTCTTCGATTCCGCCGCGCAGCGGCGCGTCGTCCGGGAGGTGTGATGCGATCGCTCCGCGATGCCTTCGTCACCTTCCGCCGCACGCCTCTGCTCAGCGCCCTGAGCGTGACGACGATCGCCTTCTCGCTGTTCGCGTTCGGGCTGTTCGGCCTGGTGGCGCTGAACATCCGCGAGGCGCTCGACCGGCTCGAGGACCGCGTGGAGCTGCGAGCCTTCGTCGCCGAGGGGACCCCGACGGAGTCGATCGCGATCGCGGCGGCGGACATCGCCACCTTCCCGGAGGTGCTGTCCGCGCGCACGGTGACGCAGGACCAGGCCCTCGCCCGGGCGCGTCGCGAGCTCGGCGAGTTCCGGGACGTCTTCGAAGGCGCGGTGCTGCCCGCGTCGATCGACATCCGGCTGAAGCCGGGCTTCCGCGACCCCGCAACGGTGAAGAGTGTGGCGGCCCGGGTGAACACCTTCGCCTTCGTCGACGACATCCGCTACGGCGAGGAGTGGATCCAGAAGCTGTACCGGCTGCGCACGATCGCCGGTATCGCCGGCCTGGTGCTCGGTCTGGCGTTCGCGTCGGTGTCGGTGATCATCATCGGCGCGACGATCCGCATGGCGGTGCTCTCGCGGGCCAGGGAGATCTCCATCATGCGCCTCGTGGGCGCGACCGACTCGTACATTCGCCGCCCCTTCCTGCTCGAGGGGTTCGCCAAGGGCGTGATGGGCGGGCTGCTGGCGCTGCTGCTCACCTGGCTGGCGCGGCTTCTCATCGACCGATACATCATCGAGACGGTGTTCTTCGACGAACGGATCGCCTCGCTCGGCCTGCTGTTCGGGGCGATGATCGGGTTGATCGGGAGCGCGGTCTCCGTGGGGAGGCATCTACGTACCGTCTAGCCGCGCTGGGGAGTAGCGCTCCGGCGGCGTGCGGTGTGCGGCGGGCGGCGTACGGCGGGCGCGCGACGTGGCGGCGTGCGGCCGGCCTGCTCCTCATCGGTGCAGCCCTCGCGGCCCCGGCCGCACTGTCGGCGCAGAGCACCGATGCGCGGCTGCGTGCTCAGCGCGAGGAGCTGGAGCGGATCCGGCGCGAGCGTGCGGACCTCGAGCGCCGCATGGCGAACCTCCAGGGTGACGTGCACGAGCTGGCGGAGGAGGTGGTCAACCTGGACCGCCAACGGGCCGCGACGGAACGGATGATCGCCACGCTCGACCGACAGATGGGGTCGATCAACGGGGTGGTCGACGAGACGTCGACCCGGATGACGCACGCGGAGGACGAGCTGGTGCAGCGGCGCGCGACGCTCCAGCGGCGGCTGGTGGAGATCTACAAGCGCGGTCCGCTCTATCCGGCGGAGGCGATGCTCACCGCTCGCTCCTTCGGCGAGCTCGTCGCGCGCTACAAGTACCTGCACGAGATCGCCGTGCACGATCGCTCGCTGGTGAAGCGGCTCGAGACGCTGCGCAACGACATCGCGCGGCAGCGCACCGAGCTGGTCAAGCTGCGCGATGCAGTGGCGGAGAATCGGGCCGACAAGCTCCGGGAGGAGGCGCGGCTGGCGACGCTCAAGCAGCAGCGGTCCCACAGTCTGCAGCAGGCGCAGCGCAGCACCCAGCAGATCCAGCAGCGCCTCGCGCAGATCCGGCAGTCGGAGGTGCGGCTCGGCAACGTGCTCGCGTCGATCGAGGCGGAGCGCGTCCGCTCGGCGGCGGCCCGCCCGAACGCTCCACGCGCCGCCAGCACCCTCAAGACGGCCGACGCGGGGCGGCTCGACTGGCCGGTGGACGGTCCCCTGCTCTACCGGTTCGGGCGGGTGATCAACCCGAACAACACGACGACGCGCTGGAACGGGATGGGGATCGCCGCGCCGATCGGGACGCCGGTGAAGGCCGTCGCCCCGGGCACAGTGGTCAGCGTGGGACCGCTGGGAACCTATGGGCTGACGGTGATCCTGCAGCATGGCGAAGGCGATTACTCGATCTATGCCTCGCTTCAGGCGGCGTCGGTGGCGAAGGGCGCCGTCGTGCGCAAGGGCGATCACATCGGGACGGTGGGAGTGTCGGACCCCGATCTCAAGCCGCACCTGCACTTCGAGATGCGCCCCAAAGGCCGCGCGGTGGACCCCGAGGGCTGGCTGCGCGGGAGCCGCGAATGACGACGATCACCAAGCGCTGCTCCGTGTGCGGACGCTTCCGGGCATACGATCCGGACGACCTGTTCTGCATCGGATGCGGGCACGAGGGGCTGGAGTCCGAGTGCGAGTGCGGCCGCGCCTACGACTATGCGCTCGCCGAATCGGGCGACATTCACTGTCCGCGCTGCGGGCGAGTGCTGCGAGGCCGGGCAGCCGATCACGCCTAGGCTCTCTTGGTGCGCTGCAACTGCGAACGCGGATGCCGCGGATCTTCTACCGCCAACGCCGGCCACGCCGAGCGAGGCCAATGCCGCGGATCGCTCCAAGAGGAAGCACCGCTTCGCGCGCCAACGTCAGCCCCTGCGACCCCCAAGCTCTTTGAAGAGCTTTGATGTGTGCGAGACGCTTCATGGCCTCACGGAGACATTCCGACCGCGATAGATCCGCGGCATCCGCGCTCGACAGGTCAAGCCGTGGCGCGAGATATCGGCGTGCTGCTGTTCGAGCCAGAACCCGTTCGGCCGAGCAGGACCGGACGTGTCGCCTCGCACGCGGTAAATTGCGCCGATGATGAGCACCTCCACTCTGCTGCTCGGCGCGCACGTCTCCGCTGCCGGCGGCGTTCCTGAAGCACCCGCGCGCGCGCAAGCGATCGGCGCGACGGCCATGCAGCTCTTCACGAAGATGGCCAACCGATGGGCCGAGCGGGACTGCGTGGACGAGGAGTGCGTCGCGTTTCGCGCGCGGCTGGCCGAATCCGGGGTCGGGCCGACGATGGCGCACGACTCCTACCTGATCAACCTCGCCAGCCCGGACCCGGTGCTGCGCGCTCGGTCGCTCGCGTCGTTCACCGCCGAGCTCCGGCGCTGCCACGCGCTCGGGCTGCACTACCTCGTGTCGCACCCCGGCAATTACATGGACGATCGCGACGCCGGGATCGCGCGCAATGCCGATGCGATCAGCGAGGCGCTCGCGGCGACGCCCGGCGAGACCGTGCTCTGCCTGGAGACCACCGCCGGCTCGGGCACTTCGCTCGGCGCCACCTTCGAGGAGCTCGGTGCGATCATCGAGCGTGTGGATCCGGCGTACCAATCGCGCGTGGGCATCTGCCTCGACACCTGCCACGTCTACTCGGCCGGATACGACCTCGTCACCGACTACGACGGCGTCTTCGCCCGGCTCGGCGACGCGATGGGGCTCGGCCGACTGCGAGTGATGCATCTCAACGACTCGAAGACTCCGTTCGCCTCACGTCGAGACCGGCATGAGCTGATCGGCGAGGGCTCGCTGGGCGAGACGCCTTTCCGGCGAATCATGACCGACGAGCGCTTCGCCGCGGTGCCGAAGGTCATCGAGACGCCCAAGCTCGACGACGCCACGGCGACGGACACCCGCATGCTCGAGCGGCTGCGCGGCTACGCGGACGGCTAGCGCCGCCGGGCGCCCTTCTTCGCGGAGCCACGCTTGCGCGATCCCCGTGCGTGCTGCTTCGCGAAGCGGGCCGCCCCTTCCTCGACCACCGTCCGGGCCGCACGCGCGCCCCGCCGGCCCGTCGGCTGGAAGCGTTTGCCCTTGACCTCGTTGTACGACACGAAGAAATGCTCGATCTCCTCGAGCAGCGCGTCGCCGAGATCGGCCAGCCCACGGACGTCGGCGTGCACGCGGGACTTCTCCGCCACGGCGAGCAGCCGGTCGTTACGCTCCGCAGGACCGTCCCCTTCCTGCTGGTCGGCGGTGATCACCCCCACGAGTCGCGCCGACACCAGGCATCCCGCGAACACCGGCTCATCGAGCAGGAGCAGCACGTCGAGTGGGTCGCCGTCGTCGCCCAGGGTCGACGGCACGAACCCGAAGTCGTACGGAAAGCTGGCGCCCACGGGCAGCACGCCGCTCAGCTCGTA
>JABFYH010000076.1 GCA_013361335.1 Gemmatimonadaceae bacterium
GAGCGTCAGCGTGATCGTGAGCCGACCCGGCGCGAAGCCGAGGCGCGAGTAGAAGCCGATGTTGTCCATCGTGCGCGGCATCGTCTCGAGCCCGATCACCTGCGCCCCTTCGCGCTCCAGCCAGGTCACGCCGCGATCCACGATCTCCTTGCCCAGACCGGTGCCCTGATGCTCGTTGCGCACGGCGAGGGGGCCCATCCACCCCTCGACCCCGGAGCGGTGCACCATGTTGAAGCCGGCGATGCCGCCGCGTGCGTCGCGCCACACCATGGCGCCCCCCGCGGCGTCCTCGATCGCGTAGCGCCACACCTGCGGGTTGAGGTTCGGCACGCGCACCCCCACCATGCCGTCGCGGCGATAGCGCTCGGTGAAGGCGTCGCTGAACACAGCGTTCAGCGCGCCGATGTCGTCGATGCGCGCCGGAAAGGGCCCGTCCACCGGCGGCGCGGCGCGCCAGCTTCGCACGCCGACCATCAGGCCGCCCCCAGGCTGGCGAGCAGCTCGCCCTCGGGCGCGCCGGCCTCCGTCTGTCCGACGACCGAGCAGCCGGTCTCCTCGTCGTAGCGCACGCTGATCACGCGGTCGAGCCCTTCGCGCACCTGTTCCACGTGCGTGATGAGAATCACCTGCTCGAACCGGTCGCCGAGCCCGCGCAGCAGCTCCACCACGTTCTGCCGGCGCGATTCGTCGAGCGAGCCGAAGACCTCGTCGAGGATCAGCAGCGAGAAGCTCTGGCCGGCGCGCTCGGCGATCATCTGCGAGATCGCCAGACGGAGGCACAGGTTCGCGACGTCCTGCTCGCCGCCGGAGATCACCGGCTTGGGCACCCCGTCCTCGAGCACGGTCAGGTTGTAGCTGTCGTCGAGCTCGAGCTCGTCGTAGCGCGCGTCGGTGAGCTCGGTGAGGAAGGCGCTCGCCAGCTCGCTCATCTCGGGACGAAGTTGCACGTTCAGGTCGGTGCGAAGGTCGGTGTAGGCGCGATCCAGCTCGTCGTGCAGCCGCTTCTGCCGGTCGAGGGCGTCGAGCTTGCCCCTCGCCTGCGCCACCTCGGCGCGCGCCTGCTCGGCGCGTGCGACCGACGCCTGTGCGGCCGACGCCTCTCCTGAGGCCGCGACCGCATCCAGCTCCGCGCTGCGCAACTCCGTGGCCGCGGCGTCGTGGGTGGCACGCAGCTCGGCGTAGCTCTGCTCGGAGAACGACAGCAGGTTGCGGCGCGCCGTGAGCGCGACGATGCGGCTCTGCGCCGCCGCCAGACCGGCCGCGGCCCGATCACGCTCGGCGACGAGCGCGGGCTGGCGCTCGAGCTGCGTCGCCAAACGGGTCGCGCGGGCATCGAGGGGCCGCAGCCGCTCGAGCTCCCGACGCGCGGCCGCATGTCGCGCCTGATCGTAGCCGCCCGGAATCTGCTCGCGATCTCGGCACACCTGGTCGAAGCGCTCGGCCTTGGCGGTGAGGTCGCGCGTCACCTGGCCGAGCTCCTGCACCGCCAGCTGCACCTTGGCGAGGCGACGCTCGAGCTTTCCCACCTCCTCGAAGGTCGCGCGCCGCCGCTCGTCGAGCTCGCGGATCTCCGGCGGCATCTCCTCGAGCTGCTCCAGCCGCGACTTGTAGTACTTGCCGTCGGCGACGAGCGCATCGAGCTGCTCGTCGAGATGATCGAGCACGGTGCGATAGTGGTCCTCGAGCGTGCGCTCGCAGATCGGGCACTGGCCATCCTCCCCCAGGGCGATCAGCCGCTCGCGGTTCTCCTTCACCTCCGCGTACTGCTGGCGCAGGGCGACGTGCTTCGTCTCCGCTTCCTGGCGGTCGCGCACCCACTCCGTGCGCTTCGCCTCGAGCTCCCCCTGCACCAGCTCGAGCATCGCGCGGCGCTGCTCGAGCTCGAGCGTCACCTCCTCCTCGAGCTGGGGTGCCGTCTCGATCTTCGCGCGGCGCTCGCGCAGCCGCCGCACCTCCTCGGCCAGCGACCGCTCCTGCTCGAGGAGCGCCTGGCGGCGCCCCTCGTCGCGCGCGAGCTGGTCGAGCCGCTGGAGCTCCTCGCTCAACGGACCCAGTGGCGCGAGCTCCTCCCCCAGGCGCTCGAGCTCCGACTCGGCGGACGCCACCTCTGCCAGCTCGCGCCCGACCCGCTCCGCGTCGCGCGCGTACGACGCCGCCTCGCTCTCGGCGACGCGGAGCTCCGCCAGCGCCTCCTGGAGCTGCTCGCGCTCGCGCTGCGCGGCGAGCCACCGGGGGACGACGTCGGCCAGGGTGCGATTGGCGCGGTCGCGGCGCGCGGTCGCGGCCGACGCGCGCGCCGACGCCTGGGCGAGCCGCTCGGTGGCGTCGGCGAGCACGCGCTCGATGCTCGCCATGTCCGGCATCGTCGACCGCACACCGGCCGCCTCGGCGGCGATCATCCGCGCCTGGTCCTTCACCAGCCGCTGCGCGATGCGGAGCCGCTCGTAGCCGAGCACGCGGCTCAGGAACTGTGCGCGCTCCGACGGCGCCATCGCCGCCATCACGTCCAGCTCCTTCTGCCCCGTGAAGTAGGTGTTGAAGAACTCCTCGCGGCTCATCCCCAGCCGGCGACGCAGGACGTCGGTGACGCCGCTGATGGAGTTCGCCACCGGCGTGTCGGCGCCGTCGAGGTAGAGCTCCGCCTGGGTGAGCCCGCGCTTCACGCGATAGCGATGACCGCCCAGCTCGAAGTCCAGCTCGACGGTCACCTTGGCGCCCGGACCGGCGCGCAGCGAGCGGATCGTCTCCTTGCGTCCGCGCGCGGCATCCTGGCCGTAGAGCGCCCACGCGATCGCCTCGAGAATCGTCGTCTTCCCCGAGCCGTTCGCGCCGATGATCCCGGTCAGCCCGGTGTCGAAGCTGATGTAGCTATCGCAGTGCTGGCGGAAGTTGCAGAGGCGGAGGCTGTTGAGCCGCATCTAGCCCTCCGCCCCCTGCGCGGAGGTGCTCGCGGCGCCCTCGCGCTCCTCGGCGTCCTTGAGGTAGCGCAGGCCGAGCGTCACGAGCGCGTCCCGATCGACGTCGGCGGCGATCACCCGGTCGCGGAGCTTGTCGCGCACGAAGTCGGCGAGCGACGGCCGCTTGCCGGGCGCACCATGGCCGACCGAGCGGATCATCTCGGGACGGCGGGTATCGAGATGAAAGTGCAGCGCGCGACGCCGCAGGTCGCGGAGCTGCTTGTGATCGAGCTGGCGCGTGACGTGGCGCGGCAGGTCGCGCACGACGAGCCGCACGACCTTGTCGTCGATCCCGCCCGGCGTCGCCTCCACCGCGGCGAGAATCCGCGCGTTCACCTCGTCGGTCGTGAGGCCGCGCGCCGAGAGCGGCGGCAGATCGATGAAGCTGCGCGCCGGTGGCAGATGGTGGAAGGTGTGCTCGCCGGTAGCGAGATCGTGCTCGATGATCCCCTTCCCCGGCACCCCCGCCAGCTCTTCCTCCAGCTTCTCGCCCCAGGTGTTCGTGCTCGTGTAGTCGAGCGAGCCGCTGTAGAACTGATTCGGCGCGATGCGGCGATAGACGTGATAATGTCCGAGGCCGATGTAGTCCCACGTCGTCGTGTTGAGCTCGTGCTGCGCGATCTCGCGCCCCGCCAGCTCGCGCGCGGCGGCGAAGGGGCCGAGCATTCCCTCCACCTCGCCGTGCAGCAGGAGGACGTTCCAGCGCCGCGCGCCCGAGGGCGCGAGCCGCGGTCGCGGATGCTGATTGTCGGCCACCGCGAGCACGGAGAGGTCGAGCTCGGGGAAGTCGAGCGCGCGCGGCTCGGCGTCCACGACGTGCAGCCCCAGCGCGGCGAACAGCCGCAGGATGGATCCGGTATCCGTCGAGCGCGGAGTGTCGTGGTTGCCGGCGACCATGACGATCTCCGCGTGCGGCAGCGCGGCCCGCAGCCGGGCGAACTGGAGATACGCGTGCAGGATCGCGGTGTTGGTGGGGCGCACCTGATGGAACACGTCCCCGCCGATGAGCACGATGTCGGGCGCCAGCTCGATCACCTTGTCCAGCGCGCGCGTGAACGACTGGGCGACGTCGGCCTCCCGCTGGTTGATCCCACGCGGAGTCAGCCGCTGATACTGGCGGTAGCCGAGGTGGAGATCGGAGAGGTGGACGAGGCGCAGACGATGGGGGGTCGAGATGGGCTAACCAGTTGCGCGGACGGTAGTTGCCTCACATCCACGCCATGTGGAAAAGCTAACGCTGGTTCAGCGCTTGTCCATCGTGCGCAGGCGCTGCGTCACCTTCGTCACGAAGCGCATCGGCGCCAGTCCGGTCACGGCCGGTGGCGTGACCAGCGAGTGCAGGGTGACGATGAAATGCGAGTCGGTCATCCAGCCGCGCAGCCGGTCCACGAGCATGGCGCCCTGCACGGCGCCGCTGAGCTGGACGCCCTCGGCCGGCCCCTCGGGGACGATCTCGCCGCGCATCGAGACGTAGGCGAGCGTGCTCGCCCGATCGAGCGAGTCGAGACGGAAGACGGCGCTGACGCGGCCGGCGCCCCTGGCGCCGAGCGGGCCGCCGGCGGGGAGCGGCAGCTCGCGCGTCCAGGTATCGCCGACGCCGACGGCACGACGCGGAAAGACCGCGGGCATGGCCGCCATCGCCTCGACGACGTCCCGGGGCATCGGGACGCCGCGGGCGTCGTGGGCGCTCTCCACGGTACCGTCGATCCCGAGGCGCAGCACGAGCTGCTGGCCGCGCAGGGTGCGCTCGGCGGCGGCGACCTGCGCGGCCCCGTGCGCATCGGAGGTGTGCAGATCGGCGGAGTCGACGATGGTGAGCAGCACCGTGCTCGCTGACGTCGATTCCTGGACGATGGTCCGCGAGTTGAGGACGACCGAGGTCGTGACCGACTTCACACCGCGGGCGCCGGCCGCGGGTACGGTGCTCACCTCGGTCTGCTGCTCCAGTCGCGTGTGCAGCGTATCGCCGACGTGCGGGTGCACGCGGAGCAGCACACCCTGCGCGCTCGCCTGGGCGGCAAGACAGACAAGCCCGACCATCACCCCCTGCGAGCGCAGCACGTCAGAACCCGTACGGGTCGTCGGCCGGGACGGCGGGGAGCGGCGCGGGCGTGCTGGCCCGACTCGCCGTACGCGGCGCGACCGCGGCGCGGAAGTGAGCCGCGAACGCCTTGCGCACGTCGCTCGGCCGCGTGCGCACCACGTCGTTCCGTGCGCGCAGGATCTCGTCGTCGGTCGCCAGCTGCGTCACGTCCTGGAGCCAGCCGAGCGTGAGCGACGGCTCGAGGGCGCGAAGGGTGCGCAGCACCGCCGCATGGAGCGTCGGCGTCGCCGCTTGCGGGTAGCGGCTCACCCCGTCGCGTCCGCGCATGATGGAGGGTCGCGGGAAGCGCACGAAGATCGGCTGCGTGAAGTGCGGATGACGAACCATCAGCTGTCCCTTCTCCAGTGTCGCGAGCTTCGTCTTGATCGCCGGGCTCAGCACCGCGTAGCCCGGCGTCGCCAGCTCGTCACCGTCCATGCGTCCGTAGAGCGCCGTCCCCGAGTTGCCCACGACGCGCCGATGCACCTGCGAGCGGAACTGCTGCGCAGCGAACAGCACGAGGCCGAGGTAGCGCCCCCGTTCGGCGATATCGAGGAGCATCTTGCGGACATAGGTCTCCGGCCCGTCGGCCGGCGCGTACTTGTTCAGCTCGTCCACGAAGACCACGACGTGCTGCACGCCGAGGTCGCGCTTCTCGAGATGCTCGCGCAGCTTGGTCACCACGCGGGCGAAGATGAGGTCCTGGGCGTCTTCCTCGAGCCCGGCGACGTCGATCACGTACACCGTGCGGTCCTGAAAGCTCCCGAAGGGGAGGTCGCTCGTCGCGCCGTCGTCGGCGACGAGACCCTTGCAGCGGAGCGAGATGTTGGAGAGCCGGTTCCGCACCTTGCGGATGGTCGCCACGTGGTGGGTGCGCCAGCTCTGGTCGTCCTTCTTCTCGAGGCCGCGGAGCACGTCGCGGAACCAGGCGTCGAGGTCGGCGAACGACGTCACCGTGTGTGGCCGCTCGAGCATCGGGTCGACGAAGCGCTTGTCGAGAACGTTTTCCTTGATGAAGTCGATCAGCGCATCGGCCTTCGCGTCGATGTCGTCCTTGTTGAGCAGCACCTCGGCGTACTGGAGCACCTCGCGGAGCCCCCAGGTGAGCGCGGTGACGTTCTCGAGCAGGGCGTCGTTGCTGCGCAGCGTGTTGAGGGAGACGCCGTCCGACTTGTAGGGCGCGAAGTAGCTGACACGATCGAACGGTTCCGGGCTGACGCCGCACGAGTCGTAGAGCGCGCGGTCGGCGTCGTTGATCTCGCCCGGTTGGTCGAGGAAGCAGAGGTCGGGTCCCTTCACGTTGAAGCACACTGCCGCGACGCTTCCCTTCTGGGGAGGAAAGTGCGTGAAGATCGACTGCAGCAGCCACTCGACGGCGCTCGTCTTGGTAGCGAGCCCCGACACGCCGCTGATGTTGAGGTGCGCCGCCTCCGGCCCGAGGAGGAAGTCGGCGTCGAGGTAGATGGGAGAGTCGGTCCCGCCTGCACGGTACACGCCGATCGGAATGCCGGTGCGCGCGCCCTCCCTGAGGTAGCCGTCCATGCGCAGCGCCACGGCGACGTCGCTCTCGTCGGCGAGGAGCACCGTGCCCATGGGCACCGGCTGCAGCGGCTCTTCGGGCACGTGCCGGAGCACGGCGGCGGTATACAGGCGGATCTCGGCCCGCTGCGTCTGCTGCGCGCCGTCGCTGCCGGGCTGGCCGTCGAAGCCCATCACGTCGTGCAGGGGCGACGCGAGGTCGGTCCAGCTGAAGCCTTCGGTCACGACGCCGTAGACGTGCGGGATCACGCCGTTCACCGGATCGCGCCCGTCGACGCGCACGATCGTGCCGATCCCGACCGGCGAATCCAGCGCGGTCCAGAAGTGGAACTCGTGCGGCGTGTTCGGCCGACGCTCGGTCGCAACCACCCTACCTAGCACAGATGACATCCATACTCCTCGTGCACCCGTGAACGGTGAACGGTGAACGGTTCACTGTATCGCCCGCAGAAACTCCTCACAGTCACGCACGCCGTACACCATCTTGTCCCACCGCGCATCCGGCAGCGCGAGCGGCGCGACCTCGGCCAGGATCCAGCGCGACACCTCGTCGGCCCGCTCGCCGATCCGGTCCGCCGCGTCGGGCGCGGGGTGCGCCACCTCGACCCGCACGAGCCCCCACATCGGATCGTGTCCCGCCGGATCGCGCAGGCGCAGATACCAGCTCGCGACGGTCGTGCGCTTGCGGGAGGTGATGCGGAAGACGCTCGATCGGTGCCCCTGCGCCAGCTCCGCCACCACGCGCAACCCGTCGCCCTCGACGTAGAGCGTGAGGTGGCTCTTCACGACGCCCACCGTGCAGCTCGAGACGGCCACCGCCTCGTTGCCGCTGATGCCGCCGTCGATGAACAGCGGGTCCCGCTCCCGCCTGCACCAGCGCTCGGCGAGCTGTTGCTCGAGCGCCTCACGATGCGCCTGCGCGCGGTGCACCGCGGCGTCGCGCAGGGAAAAGGGGTGCGACGTGAGCTCCGCGTCGCCGTCGCTGGTGTCGACGAGCAGCGCGCCATACTCGGCCTGGAGACTCCGCCACACCGTCCCGCCGACCACCGCGCGGGGACAGTACACCCGGGACTCGACCACCGGCGCGTCCCAGGTGTGCATGCGCCGATTGCGCCGCTCGCGCACCACCGCGGCGGCATGGCCGAGGACGATCGGCACGTGCCCGATGTAGGAGGCGACCTGGCTGCGTTGGGTGCCGTCGAGAAAGGCGCGGAACTGGGTGGCGGGGGCGCCGAAGACGCGGTGCGCCCGCAGCGCGCCCCCCTCCAACACGGTTGCGCTGATGAGGCGCGGCGCGTCCATCCCTTGGCCAGCAACCTCCAGCGTGCTCTCGCCCAGCCCGGCCGGCCGCGCCTGCGGCAACAGGGCGGCCAATTGGCGCTGCACGGTGCGAATGGTCAGTGCCGGATGGCCTACCAGAATCGAATGCACCACACCCTCCGCCAGCCGAGATTCAGCGACCTCACGAGCCCCGCGCGACACCGCGCGTGGGCGCGTGAGCTACGGGCGATCTTCGGGGGCGTAGCCGCCGCGAGCATCCTAACCGCCGCCGTCGGCTGTGACAAGCGCGCGGAGGGGGAGGCGCCGCCGGTGAAGCAGCAGACCAGCCTCGCCGGCCGGCCGACCGTGCTCTTCCTGCTCTTCGGGGACCACAATGACCCCCGGCTGCTTCCGGTAGCGACGATCGGCCACGGGCGCATCACCCCGATCACGCTGGACGCCGAGGGGTGGCGCAAGTTCGACGACCTGTACTTCAAGGCCGGCGCGCAGATGGCCATCTATCGGCATGGGACGTCGCTCGGCAACGCGGTAGTTCGACGCGGGATGTGGGATGGCGACCAGCCGCTCTACAAGCTCCCCGGTTGTCGCGCCCTGCGGCCGCTGGCCGCCGCGACGCTGGCCGCCGCACCGGCCGACGTCGTCACCCTCGAGATGATGGGCACGAGCGATCCCCTCCCGCCCCTCCCCTCGCGCGACGACGTCCCGGCGGCGCTCACCGACAGCGCCCGTGAGGTGACGGCCCGGATCGCCGGCCGCGAGGGCCTCTCCGCCACCGATCGGGCCGATCTGGAGCTCACCGTGTCCGCCTTCAACACGGGCGCGACCGGCCGGCCGACGCTCGTGGGCTCGTACTCCGAGCGCGGGGGTGGCGGGGGCGCCAGCGCGCGCCACGTCTTCATGCTCGCCGACTCCACGGCCAACGGCTACGACGCGACCTTCGTGCACACCGCCAAGGACTCCGTCCCGGAGTTCCGCCGCCTGATCGACCACGTCGACCTGACCGGCGATGGCGTGGATGAGATCGTGCTCGAAGGCTGGCGTGCTGGTGGCGACACCTACCTCGTGATCATGAAGTACGACGCCGGCCGCTGGCACGAGACGGCGCGCGGCGGCACGAGCTGGTGCGCCGACGCGCCGAAGCGCTGACGGCGCCCGATCAGGTCACCCCGATGTCCCAGGCCTGCTGAAGGTCCTTGCGGGAGTAGGCCCGGAACGCGGTGAGCGTCTGCGTGCGCTGAAGCCCGGGCACCTTGGGAAAGCTCTCGGTCACCACCCTGGCGATCTGATCGTACTCCGCGACCTTCACGATCGCGACGAGGTCCCAATCCCCGCTCACGGAATAGACCTCGGTCACGCCGTCGATCTCGGCCAGGAACTGCGCGGCGGCGGGGATGGAAGCGGGCTCGGCCCGGATGAGAACGATCGTCGTGATCACGGCGTGGTCAGGTAGAGGGAAGGGGCGGGACATCGAGCAGCCACAGCCCGGCGATCTCGCCCTGGGAATCCAGCTCCAGCAGCAGGTCGCGGCCGAGACGTACGGTCCGGACGTCGCGTCGGGCGCCGACGCAGAAATGGATCACTCGCTCGGACTCGTCGGATTCGGCATGAAGCTCGGCTTCCAGCTCGACCAGCGCCGGCCCGGCCTGCGAGACGGCGAGGCGCACCGATGCCCGACCGTGCTCGGTCGCTGGAGGCGCGGCAAGCGATGGGCGCTTGCGGACGTCCGGCCAGACCGCGACCTCGACGCCGGCGATGCAGCCCTGCACCACGTCGAGGATCAGCCAGGCGCCGTCCGGCGCCTCGATCTCCACCGACCCCGATGGTCCCGTCCCGTCGCCAGCGGAGACGACGCGCGCGGTGAGGATGTCGGTATCGGTATCCCATCGATATTCCACGGCGGGAGGCGGGCCGGCGGACGGCTCCAGCTGTACGGCGATCTCCACCTCCCCTCCCTCGCTCGGCTCGACTCACGAAAGGTGTGCGACGCGCCGGCGTCGGCGTCGCCCTTTGCCCGCAAGGCGGCGCAGGGCAGCGCGCTGTAGCGCCGCACCGGCGCCGTGAGATATACCGACCCGCCCCGTGCCGAGACAGGGGAGATCGGTGGCCCGCGGTACCGCGGTCGGCTAGCTTGAGACGACCGTTTGACAACTTGCGGCGCGGACGACCGCGCCCGGACCGCAGCGAGGAATCCGTGGAAAGTGAAGCCAAGGAGCCGACGGGTGTGACCCGCGGGCAGAACGCCGTGCACGTCATGCCACTGGACTGGTCCGCTGCCGAACGGGTCGTCGCCACCCTGGTGGACCGGATCGACCCGAGCCGGACCGAGACGCAGCTCCTCGTCGTCACGGCCGACGCGGAGAGTGCCACCGCGGCGGCGGATGCCCTCGTGCACGCCGTGGCCGATCGCCCCATCCGCGTCGTGGCCGCGACCGCGAGCCCGCGTGCCGGCCGCTTGCTCAAGACGTCGCCCGCCCAGGTGGTCACCGGCGCGCCGACGGAGCTTGCGGCGCTGTTGCAGGCCTCTGCGCTCAAGCCCGAGAGCGTGCGCGGCGTCGTGTTCGCCTGGCTGGAATCGATCCTCGAGACGCAGGACGGTGCACCGCTGGAGACGCTGCTCGGCGAGCTTCCGAAGGAGGGATCGCGCACCGTGCTCGCGGCCGAGCTGACGCCCGCGCTGGAGATGCTGATCGAGCGCTATGCGCGTCGCGCCCGCCGCTCCGCGGAGCCCACCGGCGAGGCCGCCGCTCCGCTGAGCGCCGAGTACGTGGCGACCGCGGGCACGGCACGCGCGGCGACGCTGCGCCGTCTGCTGGACGCGCTGGATCTGCCCCGGGCCGTGCTGTACGCGCGGAGCGAGACGGCGCGCCGCGAGGCGCTGCGGGTGGCGCGCGCGCTCGGCTATCCGGCCGAGGCGGTGCGGCTGAGCACCGAGGCGGCCGAAGCGGACGCTGATCCGCTCGTGCTGGTCGAGCTGCCGGCTACCCGGGAAGAGCTGCGCGCCCTCGTCGGGACGACGGGGCGCCGCATCTACGCGCTCATCCAGCCGTCGCAGCTCGCGAGCCTGCGCGCGCTCCTCGGCGGGGGCACGGTTGCACCGGTGGCGCTGCTCGAGGCGGCCGAGCGTGCGCGCGGCAAGGACGCGGCGTTGCGCGCGTCGCTGCGTGACGTGCTCGTCTCGGGCGACGTGCGCCGCGAGGTGCTCGCGCTCGAGCCGCTGCTGGCGGAGTTCGACGGGATCGAGATCGCCGCTGCCGCGCTGCGCATGCTGGAGCAGCAGCGGCCGGCGCGTCCCGCCGCGACGGCGACGGCGCAGAGCCAGCCCATGCAGCGGCTCTTCGTGAATCTCGGCGAGAAGGACGGCGTGCGCGCGCAGGAGATCATCGCCGCGATCACGACGGAGGCGGGAATTCCCGGCTCGCAGGTGGGGAAGATCGAGGTGCGCGACACCCACTCGCTGGTGGAGGTGGCGGCGTCGGTGGCGGAGCTGGTCGCCGGCAAGATCACCGGCAGCGTCGTGCGCGGGCGCTGCGTGC
>JABFYH010000202.1 GCA_013361335.1 Gemmatimonadaceae bacterium
TCGTCGGGGATCACGATCTGCTCGTAGTGCACCCCCGCCTTGTCGAGACGGCGCACGAGATCCACCGTCGAGCTGAAGCGCACGTTGCGATCGTCGTCGCCGTGGATGAGCAGCACCGGTGACTTCCAGCTCTTGATCGACGCCACCGGCGACGATCGCCAGGCCACCGCGGCGGCGCTGTCACGGTCGGTCTGCTCGTAGCGCCACTCGCCGAAGCCCAGACGACGACCCCCGTCGGCGGTGAAGTCGTGCACGCCGTGGATGTCCACCCCCGCCGCGAACAGGTCGGAGCTCCGAGCCAGGGCGAGCGCCGTGAGATATCCGCCGTACGAGCCGCCATAGATGCCGATGCGCGCGCCGTCCACGTACGGCTGGCGTCGCAGCCATTCCCCCGCCGCCTTGACGTCGGTGTATTCCGCCGCGCCCTGCGCGCCGGCCTTCGGCGCGCGGTGGAAATCGAAGCCGTACCCGATGCCCAGCCGGTAGTTCACCGAGAGCACGGTGTAGCCGAGGCTCGCCAGATACTGATTCAGCGCGTAGGCGTTCGTGTAATAGTCGGAGTAGTGCCAGCCCAGCAGCATCTGTCGCGGCGGCCCGCCATGCACGTACACGATGGCCGGGCTCGGCCGACCGGAGAAGGCGTTCCGCGCCTCGAACAGCTGGGCGTGCACCTCCACGCCGTCCGGCGCGCGGAAGGTGACCGCGCGCGGCGTGACGAGCTTCGCGCTCGGGAAATCGGCGGGAATCCGATCGGCGCCGATGAGCTGCGCCGCGGCGGCGACGCTGCCGCGCGCCGGCTTCGTGGCCACCAGCGGCGGACGCTCCGCCGTGGCGCTGATGAAGGCGATCCGCTCCCCGTCACCGGTCATCACGGGCGTCCACTCGAGCCCCGTTCCCGGGGTGAGCACCTCCGGGGTCGCCTGGTCGACCGGCACACGGACGATGTGTCGACGCTCGATGTCGTCCGACGTCGAGCCGGCGTTCGCCGCGAACAGCAGACTGCGGCCGTCGGGCGTGAGGGTGATGTACTCGGCCATGTAGCGGCCCGGCGTGAGCAGCAGCGGGGCTCCGCCCGTCTCCGGCAGCGAGTACAGATGCGGCCAGCCGTCCATGTACGACAGGAAGACGATGCGCCCGCTCGCGCCCCAGTGGAGGTTGTAGTTCCCCTGGGTGCCGGGCACCGACCCGCGCAGCGTCTCCGGGCTCGTCCACAGCACGCGGCCCTCACCGGTGGCGACATCGGCCGTCCACAGCGCCCACGGCGACGGACGCTGACCGAGGGCCGGCTCCGGTGCCCCGCCGGCGCCGGGCCGCCGCACGAACACGATGCGCGTGCCGTCGGGAGACCACCGGGGTGATCCGTCGCGCGAGGTGGAGGGCGCGAGCCAGCGGATCGGCGTGCTGTCGTTCGTGAACACGCCGATGAAGGCGTGATCGCCGCGGTTGGCGACGAACGCCAGGCGCGACCCGTCCGGCGACCAGGCGGCATCGCCCAGATCGCCGCGCGTGGTGAAGAGGCGGCGGGCCGGCGTGGCGCCGTCGGTCGGCGCGATCCAGAGCTGGTGCTCGCGGATGAACGCCACGACGTTGCCCTTCGGCGAGACCGCGGGCTCGTCACCATCGCCGATCAGCACCGGCGCGCCGCCGCCGACGGCGACCGACCAGAGCTGGATCTTCGGCGCGGTCGGGCTCGACAGCGGATTCGGCGCCCCCGCGTCCCAGTTCGCGCCGTGGTCGCCGCCCCGCACGTACAGCACGCGCTGCCCATCCGGGGTGAGCGTCACGCTGGTGAGCTCCTGCCCGTCGTCGACGCCGTAGGTGGTGAGCTGGCGCGCCCGGTAGTCCGGCGCCTCGGCGACCCAGATGTTGCGTCGCCCCTGCTCGTTCAGCGCCCAGGCGATGCGGCTGCCGGTGGCGGCGGCGGTGAGCTCGTCGGGAAATGGGTAGCTCGTGACCTGCTCGAGCGTGAACGAGGATGCGGGTTGCTGCTGCGCCGCGAGCGCGGGCGCGAGCACGACGAGACACAGGAGGGCGCGGAGGCGCATGGGAGTGGCGTGACGGTGATGAGGGGATCCTCGGCCATGACTATACGATGTGTGCGCGTGCGACGCTGACGCCCTCGCGGCGTTGTCCCGTGCCGTGGGGCGCCGTGGTCCCGCAGTTGCAAATCGCAGCGACGACGCTTCCCCACTCGGATCATGAGACACCTGGTAGACGCAGACGGCCGCGAGTGGCGCATCTACGAGCGGTCGACGGGAGACACTTCCCCCGGGGCTGCCCCATCGAGCCTCGTCTTCGACACCGACGGCATCGTGCGCCGGCTCTGGCGCTATCCCGACGCCTGGTCCGCGCTGCCGGATGCCGACCTGCTGCGGCTGATGGACGTCCCGCGCCGCGAGGCCCCCAGGGTGTGACGGGTTGGCGGCCGGAGGGCCGCCGGTTAGTGTATACAAACTTGGCGACGCCGCTCCCCCGCGCTCCCCGGATCGATGACCGCACCAGCTCCCTACTACCTCCCGATCGGCGACGAACGGGAGGTCTTTCGCGCCTGCCACGCCCAGCGCCTGCCCGTCATGCTCAAGGGCCCGACCGGCACTGGCAAGACTCGCTTCGTCGAGCACATGGCCCACGCCCTCGGACGCCCACTCGTCACCGTGGCCTGCCACGACGATCTCTCGGCGAGCGATCTCACCGGGCGCTACCTGATCCGCGGCAGCGAGACGGTCTGGACCGACGGACCGCTCACCGCGGCCGTGCGTGCCGGCGCCATCTGCTACCTCGACGAGGTCGTCGAGGCGCGGCAGGACACCCTCGTCGTCATCCATCCCCTCGCCGACGACCGCCGCCTCCTTCCCCTCGAGAAGACCGGCGAGCTGCTCGAGGCAGCCGATGGCTTCCAGCTCGTCATCTCGTACAACCCCGGCTACCAGCACGCGCTGAAGGAGCTCAAGCCGAGCACGCGACAGCGGTTCGTCGCCATCGAGTTCGACTTTCCGCCGGCAGCAAAGGAAGCGGAGATCATCGCCCACGAGAGCGGCGCGCCACGCAACACCGCGCGCGCCCTGGTCGAGCTCGCGCATCAGGTGCGCCGCCTGCGCGACCAGGGGCTCGCGGAGGGGCCGGGCACCCGACTGCTCGTCTCCACCGGCCGCCTCATCGCCCGCGGCATCGCGCCGCGCGAAGCCTGCCGCACCGCGCTCGCCGGCCCGCTCACCGACGACCCGGACCTCCTCGCCGCGATCGACGATCTCGTGGCGCAGACGCTGTGAGGCTTCACCGCCTGCTGCGCAATCGCGCCATCGGTCTGACGCGGCGCGCGCTCGCACCGACGGCGGAATGGCGCGCGCGCCGCGAGCCGCCCACGGTGACGCTCGCGGCGGTCGGGCGGCGCCTGGAGCTCCTGCTCGCGGCGATGTACGGACGGCGCATGAGCGTCGGCGTGGATCCACCCATCTCTACGAGCTCGTCGTCCACGGTCGCCCAGCCCGACGTCGTGCTCCCCGCCGTGCTCGACGCCCGCGACGGCGAGGCGCGGGCCGTCGCGCGCTATCGGGTGCTGGCGATCGAGCAGGGAGCGCGACTCGTGCGCGGCACGATCGCCGAGCTGCCGCCGAGCGACCCGCTCGAGCGTGATCTGTACGCGCTGGCCGAAGGCGCGACGATCGATCGCGCGATCGTGCGCCAGGCACCCGGGCTCGCCGACGAGCTGCGGACGCTGCGTCGAACCGAGCTGGCGCGGCGCTTCGCGCTCGATCGCTCGCCACCCGCGGAGCGCGTGGTCGAAGCGCTGCTGCAGTCGGTCCTCGCGTCGGACCCGGCGGACGACACCGCGGCGATCGCCGAGATGGCGACCCCCGCCGACTCCGCGGCATGGGCGCGCGAGGAGGCGCGGCGGATCCGCGCCGGCAGCCCGGTCGCCATGCACTACCGCGGCATCCCGGCGATGCAGCTCTGGGCGCTGAGCGCACCGGCGGCCGGAGTGCAGTTCGGCTCGCCGCTGGTGACGCTGCTGCGGCGACCCGCGGCGAGCGATCAGCCGATGAACGACGCCACTCGGCAGGGCGTCGGGGACCGACAGTCGGACAAGCCGGCGACCGAGGGGGAGGAGGCGTTGACCGCCGCGGCGGAGGCGGGCGCGGGTGAGCAGTCGTCCGCCCAGCCCCGCGTCGAGGCAACGGCACGCGAGGCCCCGCCGGCACCCGGTGGGATCCTCTACAGGGAGTGGGACGAGTACGCGGGGCGATATCGCCCCGACGAAGTCACCGTGCAGGCGCGCGTCGCATCCGAGACGGACGACGGCTGGGCGACGGAGGTGCTGCGCACCTACGCGCCGCTGGTCCGACAGATTCGCGGGCGCTTCGCGCCACTCCGCGCACATCGCACGCGACTGCGCGCGCAGCGGGCCGGCGACGAGCTCGATCTCGACGCCTGCGTCGCCGCGCTCGTCGACCTGCAACGTGGCCACCCTCCCGACGACCGCCTCTACCGCCTCACGCGTCCCGCGCGGCGCACGCTCGCCATCATGCTGCTCGTCGACGTGAGCGGGTCGACGAACGCGGTCATGGCCGACGGGCGCACGGTGCTCGAGGTCGAGCGCATGACGCTGCTGCTCGCCAGCGAAGCGCTGGACGAGCTGGGCGACCCGTATGCCGTGCTGGCGTTCTCCAGCAACGGGCGGCACGACGTGCAGGTGGACGCGGTGAAAGCCTTCGTCGACCACGACGCCGGCGCGGTGCGTCGCCGCATCTCGGCGCTCGCGTCGGCGCGCAACACCCGGCTCGGTGCCGCGGTGCGCCATGCGACCGCGCTGCTCAACGCGCAGGCTGCGGAGCGCCGATTGCTGCTGCTCCTCTCCGACGGCCAGCCGAACGACATCTTCGGCTATCAGGGCTCGTACGCGGTGGGCGACTCGCGGCGCGCGGTGCTCGAGGCGCGCGCGTCGGGGGTGCATCCCTTCTGCCTCACCGTCGACCGCGAGGAGCAGGAATATCTCCCGCACCTGTTCGGGACGAACGGCTACCGCATCCTGCGCGACCCTGGGCAGTTACCGGCAGTGCTGCTGCAGGTGGTTACGCATCTGCTCCCGGGGTGAGCCCAGCCAGCCGGCGGCTACCAGGGCGTCACGTTGGCCGTGCGTCAGTGTGAGGGTCTACGCTCTACGACCGCCAAGGTGCAACGCGACACACAGACGAGCCGCCCCGCCTCGTCCGTGATCTCGATCGACCAGATCTGCGTCGAACGACCGACGTGGACCGGTGTCGCCGTCGCGCGCACGACGCCGTCGGTCTTGGCACGGAGATGATTGCCGTTGATCTCCAGTCCCACCGCGCTGAACCGCTCGCGATCGACATGCATCACTGCGCCGAGCGACGCCACCGTCTCGGCGAGCGCGATCGATGCACCGCCGTGGAGCAGCCCGAAGGGCTGGCGCGTCCGGTCGTCGACCGGCATCGTCGCCACCACCCGCTCGCGGGTCAGCTCCACGACGTCGATCCCGAGCGCCGCCGCGAGCCCGCGGCTCGCGAATGGCCCGAACCAGTCGGGAAGGTCGCTCAATGGTGGCTCACGCCGCTGATCGGCTGGCGCCAATCGACCGTCACGAGCAACTGACTCATGGCACGATCCGCGGTGGGCGGGCGGCCATCAGTGCCTCGATCTCCGGAATCTCCCGCGGTGCGGTGCTGATGCGCTCCAGCCCCTTCTCGGTGATCACGTAGTCGTCCTCGATGCGGACGCCGGTGTTCTCGTAGCGCTGCACGACGGGCTTCACCCTGGCGATGAAGGCGCGGTTGCGCGGGGTGTCCGGGAGCTGGTCGAGCATGGACGTGCCCAGATAGATCCCCGGCTCGATGGTGAAGGCGTCGCCCTCGCGGAAGGTGTGGTTGTCGTAATAGAACTGCGCCGGGTCGTGCACGGCGAGCCCGATGCCGTGGCTGATCCCGTGGATCATCCAGAACATCGACTGGCGGCACTGTTTCGGTTGCTGCGCGCAGTTCACCGGCCAGGGCGGATCGAAGGTCGCGTCGACGCTCTCGACGAGGCCGAGCGCGGCGAGGCCGCGCGCGCGGATGTCGATCGCGGAATCCTGCGCGGCCTGCGACGACATTCCCGGCTTCGAGTTGCGCTCGGCCGCCTTCTGGGCGTCGAGGACGAGCTGGTAGATCGCTCGCTGCTCGGCGGTGTACTTCCCGCTTACCGGGATGCTGCGCGTGATGTCGGCGGCGTAGCCCTCGTACTCGGTGGCGGCGTCCATCACCACGACGTCGCCCGGCTTCACCTCGCCCCGGTCGCGCATGTAGTGCAGCTGCGTGCCGTGCACGCCGCCGCCGACGATGGATCCGTACGACGGACGGGCGCCCCCGAGCCGCGTGAACCCATGCTCGAGCGCCGCCTGGAGCTCGTATTCGTGGGCCGGCTCGGCCAGCCGCATCGCCTCGCGATGGCCCTCCGAGCTGATCTCCGCGGCGCGGCGCAGGAGCGCCACCTCGGCCGGGCTCTTCCGCGCGCGCAGCCGGTCCACGATGTCGTGGGCATCCTTCACCTGAAGGTCGCGGTGGCGCGCGGCCACGCCGCGCATGAACTGCTGACCGCGGGTGAGCGAGTCCTCCTTCGCGAAGTCGGCGTCGCCGAAGTCGGCGAGGGTATAGAAGGCGAGCCCGCTGCTGCCGGCGAGTGAATCGACCACCTGACCCAGCGAGGCGAAGGCGCGCGCGTTCATTCCCATGGTGCGCACGACGGTCGCGGAATCGGGGCGGCGTCCATAGTAGAAGGCGCTGCGCGGGTGGACCGGCGTGAGGAAGAGCGTCGTCGCCCCGCGCCCGCCGCGCACCACCATCACCATGGCGGCGTCCGGCTCGTCGAAGTTGGTGAGATAGTGGAAGGCCGGGAGCTGATAGAAGGGGCCGAAGTCGGTGACCGGGGTGCGGCCCCCGAAGGCGACGACCACGCCGTCGCCGATGCGGGCGGCCAGAGAATCGCGACGCGCAGCGTACTCTGCCGTGGGGATCTGGGCCCTGGCGGGCTGGGCCGCTGACCCGACGAGCAGGGCGGCGACGGCGAGCGCGGTGACGCGGGAGCGGAGGGAGGGGAACATCGGGAGGGCGTCCTTGGTATCGGGCATCGGGTTACGGTAGCCTGCGGAGCGACGCCGGGATAGACACTTTTCAACGGGATGGCGATGGACGACGTTGGTATTGTATCCAAACCCATACCGGTGTAATGTATCCAATGCGACTCGCCCATCTCACTCCGGTCACCCTGCTCCTGGCTGCCCTCGCGGTGCCGGCGCAGGGGCAAGGCAGCGGCAACGGCTATCTGTTCGGCACGCCCGACGTGCGCTTCAGCCTTCACGCCGGCTACGCGCACGCCAACGCGAAGAGCGAGCTGTTCGACTTCGTGATCGACAACCTCACGGTGGAGCGCGGGGCCTTCAGCGGGCCCAACATCGGCGGGGACATGGCGGTGCGGCTCGCGCCGAGGGTCGACCTGGCGTTCGGCGTGGACTATTCGGCGGCGGTCAAGAACTCGGACGACCGCCGGTACCTGGACAACAACAACCGGCCGATCGAGCAGACGACGAGCTTTCGGCGGGCGCCGCTGATGGCGAACCTGCTGGTCTCTCTGGCGTCGCGCGGTCGGTCGGTCGGCTCGCTCGCCTGGATTCCGGCGCGGGTCGTGCCGTGGATCGGCGCGGGGGCGGGGACGATGTGGTATCGTTTCCAGCAGCAGGGCGATTTCGTGGACTACCAGACGCTGAACGTGTTCAGCACGACGCTGGAGTCGTCGGGGTGGACGCCGGCGTACCAGGGGCTGGGTGGGGTGGACGTCACGATCTCGCCGCGATTGGGATTCACCGCCGACGCCCGGTACCTGTGGGCCAAGGGGAACCTGTCCAGCGATTTCCGCGGGTTCGACCGGATCGACCTCTCCGGAATCACGGGGTCGCTCGGACTGACGATCAGGCTTTAGGCGAGGATCACGCAGATGGAGGCACTCATGAAGCGCATCGTGACGTTCACGCGCTCGGCCGCCCTGGTGGCGGCGTTGGTGGGGCTGGCGGCCGGCGCGGCGGGGGCGCAGCAGCCCGCGGGAAGCTGGCAGGGTTGGCTCGGCTGCTGGACGGCCGGCCCGGCGATCGGTGGGATGGCGCCGTCGGCGCTCGCGCCGCTGGTCTGCATCACCCCCACCGCTGACGCGAACGTCGTCGACCTGGTGACGGTGAGCGACGACAAGATCGTCTCGACCCAGCGGATCGACGCGAGCGGTCGCGAGCTGCCGGTGGAGACGAAGGGGTGCACGGGCACCCAGCGCGCGCAGTGGTCGGCCGACGGCCGGCGCGTCTACCTGAAAGCCACCGCGACCTGTGACGGCCTCGCGCGGACGACGTCGGGAATCATCGCGATGTCGCCGACCGGCGAATGGCTCGACGTTCAGGGGGTGTCGGCGGGCAGCGACGAAGGGGTCCGCGTGGCGCGTTATCGCGATGCGGGCGTGCCGAGTGCGGTGCCCGAGCAGGTCGCGGCGGCGCTGCGCAGTCGCGCGACGGCGTCGCAGGGCGCGCGGCTCCTCGCCGGCGCGACGATCGGGTCGTCGGCGGTGATCGAAGCGTCGCGCGCCGTGGCGCCGGCGGTCGTACAGGCGTGGCTCCTCGAGCGTGGCCAGGCGTTCGCGCTCGATGCTGCGGAGCTCGTGCGGCTCGCGGACGCCGGCGTCCCTGGCCCGGTGACGGATGCGATGGTCGCCGTGTCGAACCCGCAGGTGTTCGCCGTGGCGCGGCCGGAGGCGCCGTCGCGCGACCCGCGACGGGCTGACGACGATGTGGTGGGGCGCCGGATCTACGTGTACATGGATCCGCTGTACTCCCCCTACGGATGGGGCTACGCGCCCTATGGCTATGGCTACGGCTACGGCCGATACGGGTACTCCACGCTCGGCTATGGCAACTACGGTTATGGGCCCGGGCTATACGGGTATCCGGGCTACCTGCCGCCGGTGGTGATCGTGAACCCGGGCCAGGCGCAGGCGCGCGGTCACGCCGTGAAGGGGCGCGGCTACACCCAGACGGACCCGACCTCCACGACGGCGACGCCGGCGACCGCGCGCGCGGCGGAGCGTGCCGCCGAGCGGGCAGCGGCGGCGAGCACGCAGTCCAGCAGCCCGCCGCCGCGGAGCGAGCCCGCAGCGGCGCCAGCCCCGCGCACGGCGCACCCGAAGCCGTAGCGCCGATCCGCACGAAGGGCCGGTCTCTCGAGGGGAGAGACCGGCCCTTTTTTTGGCTGCGTGTCGTCAGGTCAGGAACTCGTGCAACAGCGAATGAAAGTGATGGACGCCGTTCTCGCGCGCCGCGGAGTAGCGGCCGCGGTCGTAGACGCGCGAGCGCAGGTTGCGTTGGACGATCTCGCAGATCTCGATGTCCTCGTCCTGGATCTCGTCGCTGAAGGCGAGCAGCCGAGTCCACTCGGCATCGGCAGCGGGGTCGGCGGGAGGGGCGGCGGAGAACCACTCGAAGACGACGCGGCACCGATCGTGGCCCATCGGGATCACGACGTTCGTCTGCATCTGCCCCATGTAGACGTTCAGCATCATGTTCGGGAAGAGCCACACGTACACCGCTTCGGCCACCTCCGTCCTGGCGGGATCGTACCGGCGGTCGGGATTGCCACCGTGCACCGCGCGCAGCGGCGCGTGCTGGATGGAGAAGTAGCGGTGCGGCTCCACCTTGTAGTTGTCGTAGTCGAGCTCCTTGTGCAGCCCCGGATGCACGACCGGCAGATGGTAGCCCTCGAGGTAATTGTCGACGTACACCTTCCAGTTGCAGGCGATGTCCCATTCCTTCCGTGTGACGTAGGCCATCTCCTCGCACCGGAAGGGTGCGACTCGCCGGGGGACGTCCTCCAGCACGTCGAGGAGCGGCGGCGCCTTGCCGTCGAGGTTCGCGAACACCAACGGCCCCCAGGTCGCGATCTGGATCGGCACGAGGTGCATCTCCGCCGGATCGAACCGCTCGACCCCCTGCATCTCCGGCGCGCGGATCAGCGTGCCGTCGAGGCCATACGTCCAGCCGTGGTAGCGGCACTGGAGGGTGTTCCGCTTGCCGCACCCCTGCGCCACCGGGCCGGCGCGGTGCAGGCAGACGTTGTAGAAACCGCGCACGGTCTCGCGATCGCGCAGCACGACGATGGCGTCGTTGCCGACGGTGGCGGTGAAGAACTGGCCGTGCTCCTTCACCTGGTCGCTGCGCCCGACGAGCTGCCAGGTGTGCGCGAAGATCCGCTCGCGCTCGAGCTCGAGGTAGACGGGATCGTTGTACAGCCGCGCCGGGATCGTCGCGGCGCGCTCGATGTTGGGGTCGAAGGGAAAGACGAGTGCCATGGCGCCAACTTACCCCCCGGTCCGTGACTCGCCAACATTGCTCTCATGCTTCCCTGGTCACCGCATGCCTGAGCTGCCCGACGTGACGCTCTATGTGGAGTCGTTGGCGGCGCGCCTGCTCGGCGAGCCGCTCGTCGCCTACGCCATCAAGAGCCCCTTCGTGCTCCGCACCGTCGACCCGCCGCTCGACGCGGCGGTCGGCCTGCCGGTGACGAGCGTCGAGCGGCTCGGCAAGCGCATCGTGCTCGGCTTCGGCGGCGAGATCTTTCTCGTGGTGCATCTCATGATCGCGGGGCGCTTCCGATGGCTGAAGGCGGGGAACCGCAAGCGCATCCCGCCGCGGCTCGCGCTCGCGGAGCTCGAGTTCGCGCCCGGCACTCTCGTGCTCACGGAGGCGGGGACGACCCGGCGCGCGTCGCTGCATCTGGTGCGCGGCCGCGACGCGCTGGCGCCGTTCGACCGCGGCGGGCTGGAGCCGCTCGAGGCGACGCTGCCGCAGTTCGCCGAGCGGCTCGCGCGCGAGAATCACACCCTCAAGCGATCGCTCACCGATCCGCGCCTGTTCAGCGGCATCGGCAACGCCTACTCCGACGAGCTGCTGCACCGGGCGCGACTCTCACCGCTCAAGCTCACCTCGAAGCTGACGACGGAGGAGGTCGAGCGACTGTTCACCGCCACGCGCGAGACGCTCAGGGAGTGGACCGCGCGGCTGCGCGCCGAGCTGGTGGACGGCTTTCCGGAGAAGGTCACGGCGTTTCACGACGCGATGGCGGTGCACGGTCGCTACAAGCTGCCCTGCCCCGTGTGCGGCACGCCGGTGCAGCGCATTCGCTACCGCGACAACGAGACCAACTACTGCCCGCGATGCCAGACGGAGGGGCGTCTGCTCGCGGACCGCGCGCTCTCGCGGCTCCTCAAATCCGACTGGCCGAAGACGATCGACGAGCTGGAGGGCTGA
>JABFYH010000100.1 GCA_013361335.1 Gemmatimonadaceae bacterium
GCCGCCACGACGGCCCCGAGCGCCGCGGCCGTGGTCAACGCTGCCCACGGATGCTCCTGAATCATCCGCCCGACGTCGAGCCGCTGCTGCACCGCCCGCACCGGCGCGGTGACCCTCGCCTCGATCTCGGCGATCGTGTCGGAGATCCGGCTGCGCGCGCGCTGCACGTCGTCGCGAGCCGCGGAGATGTCCGGAGAAGTGTCGGCGTGGTCGGGCACGGGAGAGCCTCCTGGGTTGAGGGCCGGTGGGCGATACGCGGCGCTGCTGCAGGATTCGGGCTCTCGCCGCGATCGAGGCTCGCGCTCCGCCCGTCGGCGCGCGACGTTTGAGAGATGAACCAATCTTCCCGCGCATCCGTCCCCATGGTCGGGCTCACGGCCGACGGCCCTTCGCTGTCCGCCATCGTCGCCGGCGTGTGGCGGATCGGCAGCTGGCAGCTCGACCGCCCGGCCCGCGCCCGCTGGATCGAGGACCGCGTCGCCCTCGGCGTGACGAGCTTCGACCTGGCCGACATCTACGGCGATTACGGCGCCGAGGCACTGTTCGGCGAGGCGCTGGCGACGCTGTCGGGGCTCCGTGAGCGGATCCAGCTCGTCTCCAAGTGCGGGATCAAGCTCGTGTCGGAGCGGCGGCCGGCGCACGCGATCAACTCGTACGACACCTCGCGCGCGCACGTCCTCGCATCGGTCGACGCATCCCTCCGCGCGCTGCGGACGGACCGGCTCGATCTGCTGCTCGTTCACCGGCCCGACTACCTGATGGATCCGGACGCCCTCGCCGCGACGTTCGACGAGCTGCGCGCGGCGGGCAAGGTGCTGCACTTCGGCGTGTCGAATCACTCGGCGTCGCAGCTCGCGCTTCTAGGTCGGCGGGTGCCGCTGGCGACGAACCAGATCGAGCTGTCGCCGTTGCACCTCGAGCCGCTCGACGACGGCACGTTGGACCAGTGTGTCGATCTCGGGATGCGCCCGATGATCTGGTCGCCGCTGGGCGGCGGGCGCCTGTTCACCGGCACCGACGACCGGTCGCGGCGCGTGCAGTCCGTGCTGGCGGCGATCGCGGGGACGCATGGCGTGTCGGCGGCGACGATCGCGTATGCGTGGCTGCTGCGGCATCCCTCGCGCGCCGTGCCGATCGTCGGCTCGCGGCGCCTCGTGGCGCTTCAGGAGGCGATCGGGGCGCTGGAGGTGGCGCTCACCAGCGAGGAGTGGTACCGCGTGTGGGAGGCGGGGGCGGGGCACCCGGTGCCCTGACGTCGGCACCGGGCGACCACGCGAGGCGCCGCGTTACGGCGTCTTGTTGTTCTTGCGCTCCGCGCTCTCGCGCAGGAACGCGGCCAGGCCGCGAAGCCCGCCGTACTGCTTGGCGTTGATCACTTCGCCGGTGGCGGCGTCGATCTCGACCTTGGTGGCGGTCTTCTTGTCGGTCGGCAGCACGTCGATCTCGTAGACGTTGCGGCCGTTGGCGTTCTCGATGCTGCCCGACGAGAGCTGTCCCGGCACCGCGCACAGCGCGACGGCCTTCGCCTGCTCGGGGCTGATCATCGTCGTGCTGTTGTAGTTGTCCGTCTTGATCTGGACCCGTGCCACCTCGGCCGCGTCGTTCGCGCCGCAGTAGACTGCACTGCGGCCCGGCCGGAGCCTGTAGCCGAGCGGTCCGGTGAAGTCGATGTCGCTCATCGAGCTGACCGTGCCGTTGCTGGTGGTGGTCGTGCCGGCATCCTTCGAGATCGGGATCCGTCTATCGGACGTCGACTGCGCAACCGCCGTGTTCACCGCGCCGCCCAGGGCGAGCGAGGCGACGGTGATGAGAGCGAGCTTGTTCATGGTACCTCCGGGCTTTCGGGGATGGATCGGTGGATGGCGGCGCGACTGCCGCCGCCTCAGTACTGACAGGCAAGCCACATGCTCATCGACCCGCGCACGGCGAGATTTTTGGACGCGGCGTGGGATTGGCCAGGATCGCAGCCGACGTCGTGGCGCCGGTCACATCGTACGGGTGACGAACCTGCGTGCATTGCCGAGCTCGGCCGACGTGGAAGACCAGCGCTAAGTCGGCGAACCGGGCTCGAGCACTTCCGTGCCGAAGAACTGGACGAGCTGCAGCAGCGTGTCCGATTGCGCCGCGAGCTCCTCGGCCGTCGCGGCGAGATCCTCGGCCGCGGCGGCGTTTTCATGCGTCGCCCGCTTCACCTCGTCCATCCCGTCGCTCACCACGGCGAGCCCCTCGGCCTGCGCGCCCGCGGACTCCACCACCTGCCCGATGAGCGTCGTCGTCTGGCGGATCGAGGGCACGAGCTCGCCCAGCACCTTCCCCGACGCCAGCGCGATCTGCTCGCTCGATTTCGTGAGCGCGCGGATCTCTCGGGCGGCGGCCTCGCATCGCCCCGCGAGGGCGCGGATCTCCTCGGCGACGACGCCGAATCCGCGCCCCGCCTCGCCAGCACGCGCCGCTTCGATCGAGGCGTTGAGGGCGAGCAGGTTGGTCTGCCGCGCGATCTCGCCCACCACCGAGACCTTGTCGGTGATGGATTGCATCACGCGCACCGCGTCGTCGATCGTCTTGCCGCTCGACTCCGCGTTGGCGACGCCGTGCTGCGACAACCGCTCCATCTCCCGGTTGCGCGTGACGCTCTCGGAGACGGCGCGGCTGATCTCGCCGAGGTGCGCCGTGGTCGTCGCCACCGCCGCCACCTCGACGTTCGTGCTGGCCGACAGCCGCTGCGCGGACTCGGCGATCGTGCCCGCGGCCTGCGAGGTGGCGGTGGCGCCGGCCCTGATGTCGTGGATCACCCGCGACAGCGTGTCGGTCATCGACACGAACGCCCGCCCGAAGTCGTCGCGCTCGGAGCGGGGCTGGATCCGCACCGCCAGGTTGCCGCCGGAGATCTCCCGCGCCACGCCTCCCATCTCGCTGAGATATTCGCTCATGCGCACGAACGCGGTGCCGAGGGCGTCGTCGGTCGACCTCGGCATCACCCGTCCCGCGAGATCGCCGGCGGCGATCGCCGTCGCCGCCTCCGACATCTGCTGGAGGTAGGCGACGAGGTGCTCCATCGCCCGGAGCAGCTGACCCACTTCGTCGTCGCCCGCCGGCGGGATCTCGACCCGGACGTCGCCCTGCGCGAGCCGGTCCGCCGCGACCACCGCGGCCTCGAGCGGTGCGGTGATCGCCCGCGTCACGAAGACGGACAGTGCCCCCAGCACGGCGATCCCGCCAAGGGTGGCGAGGGCCACGAGGAGCCACGCGGCGCGCTGCAGCGCGCGCGCGTGCGCGAACGCCGCCGCCACCTGCGCCGGGTTCGCGTTCAGCCCGGGCGACTGCAGCCGCGTGAGCTGACTCTCGTTGACGAAGCCGAAGACGACCGTCAGGAACAGGATGACCAGCAGCGCAGCGGCGCCGACGAGCGGGAGAAGGCGAACCTTCTCGTGCACGCCGGCGCCGCTGGACAGCCGGCGGAGAAGCGCCGGCATTCAGTGCTCTCCTACGCGCTGACGGGGCGCCGCTGGGGAACGAACCACATGCTCCAGAAGCCGCAGCCGGCCAGGGCGATCGCCAGCACCAGGTGGAGCACCACGTCGTAGCCGCCGATCGGCACCATGCCGAGCAGCGAGTCCGTGAACAGGCCGAGGATGCCGAGCAGCAGGTAGACGGCGCCGCTGCCGAGCGTGTAGACGAGGGACGCCTTGGCGCTGCGGGCCGCGACGAGCCCCCATACGCCGAACAGGCCGTGCACGAGGTTGTGGAGGGCGTTCACCGGGAAGAAGCCGAGCAGCATGACGGAGGACCCCCCCATCTGCATGCCGCCCATTCCCATGGTGAAGAAGCCGAGCACACTGACGAGAACGAAGACGAACCCGGATATCGCTGCAACTCGCTGGATCGAAAGCATCTCAGGCCTCTGCACGCGTCGGCGCGTGCTGGTGAGGGTGATGGACGGTAGCGCGTCCTGGGCTCTCCAATGACTGAGCTCGGCACCCCGAGGCAACATGGCCCCGTGCCTCTCGGGGGGGCATTGCTCCCGCCTTGCGCCACGCACGAATCCATCGCAGACTCGCCTGCCCGGCCGGACGCCCGTCAGGGCGGCGTCCACGTTCCCGCGACGACGTGCGTCCGTGCCGTCCACATCCTCCCACCCGTACGTCCGGAGACACCGCGTATGAAGAAGCTCGGACTACTAGGCCTCCTGTCGCTCGGAGTTGCCGCCTGCAGCGACCAGCCGCTGCCCAACGCCCCGCTCGCACCTCGGGGCGCAGCCGCCTCGGTGAGCCCGGGCGCTGGCCCTCGAATCCCCGGACGCTACATCGTCGTGTTCCGCCCGGGGACCGACGTGAGCGCGGAGGCGGGGCGCATCACCGCGAAGTTCGGGGGACGCCTGCGGCACACGTACGGCGCTGCCCTCCGGGGCATGGCGCTCGACATCCCTGACGCGCTGGTCGGCGCGCTGGCGGCGGAGCCGACCGTCGCCCTCGTCGAGCAGGACCAGGTGATGTCCATCAGCACGACCCAGACGGGCGCCACCTGGGGCATCGACCGCATCGACCAGCGCGCCCTGCCGCTGAGCACGACGTACGACTACAACGCGGACGGCACCGGCGTCACGGCGTACATCATCGACACCGGCATCCTGTTCTCGCACACCGACCTTGGCGGACGGGCGGTCGCCGGCATCGACGAGGTCACGGCGGGCGGGACGGCCCAGGACTGCAATGGCCACGGCACCCATGTCTCGGGCACCGTCGGCGGGAGCACTTACGGGGTCGCAAAGAACGTCAGCCTGGTCGCCGTGCGCGTGCTCGACTGCAACGGCTCCGGCACCACCTCCGGCGTCATTGCCGGCGTGGACTGGGTCACGGCGAATCACCGCTCCCCGGCCGTCGCCAACATGTCGCTCGGCGGGGGCCTCTCGGCGTCGCTGGATCAGGCGGTCACGAACTCCATCGCCTCCGGCGTCACCTACGGCATCGCCGCGGGCAACGGCAACGCCTTCGGGATCGCGCAGGACGCCTGCACGACGTCTCCCGCCGACGTGCCGACCGCGATCACCGTCAGCGCGACCGACAACACGGACACGAAGGCGAGCTGGGCGAACTACGGTACCTGCGTCGACATCTTCGCGCCGGGCGTGAACATCACGTCGGCATGGTACACCAGCACGACGGCGACGAACACCATCTCCGGCACCTCGATGGCGACGCCGCACGTCGTCGGCGCGGCCGCGCTGTACCTCCAGGTGCACCCGACCGCGACGCCGGCCGACGTGGCCGCCGCGCTCACCGGGAACGGGACGGCAGGAGTCGTGAAGAACGGCGGCACCGGCTCGCCGAACATCCTGCTCTACACCGGCTTCATCAGCACCGCGCCGTCGACGACCCCGCCGGTCGCGCGCTTCAGCTCGAGCTGCACCGCACTGACCTGCAACTTCGACGCGAGCGCGAGCACGGCGCTGGCGTCGGCCACGTATACGTGGACCTTCGGCGACGGCAGCTCGGGCTCCGGCAAGACCACCACGCACGCCTACACCGCCCCGGGCTCGTACCAGGTCGCGCTCACCGTCACCGACGCCAACGGCACGAGCACGACGACGCAGACGGTCACCGCCACGGCGCCCCTGCCGGCTCCGGTGGCCAGCTTCACCTATACCTGCTCGGGCCGCACCTGCCGCTTCGACGCGAGCACGTCGGTCAACGCCACGTCGTACTCGTGGAACTACGGCGACGGCACGACCGGCAGCGGCGTGAGCACGTCGCACACGTTCGCCCCGAACCGCTCCTACACGGTGACGCTGACCGCCACCGGCAGCGGCGGCTCGAGCTCGACGTCGAAGCCGATCTCCTGCGCCAAGAAGACCTGCTCCTGAACGGCATCAACGGGAAAGATGAACGGCCCCGGGAATCTCCCGGGGCCGTTCGTCGCATCTGAACCAACGCTTGGAGGCTGACCGCTGGCGGCGGTTACTGCACCGCGTTGATCATGTCGAAGATCGGGAGGTACATGGCCACGACCATGCCGCCGACCACGACGCCGAGGAACACGATCATCAGCGGCTCCATCATGCTGAGCAGGCCCGACACCGCGGCGTCGACCTCCTCGTCGTAGAAGTCGGCGATCTTGGAGAGCATCTCGTCGAGACCACCGGTCTGCTCGCCGACGGCGATCATGCTGATCACCATGGGCGGGAAGACCTGGCTCTTCTGGAGCGGCGCGGCGATCGTCTCACCGCCGGCGATCGAGGCGCGGGACTCCATGATCGCGTCCGAGATGACGCGGTTGCCCGCCGTCTTCGCCGTGATCTCGAGCCCCTCGAGGATGCTCACGCCGGAGCCGATCAGGGTGCCCAGGGTGCGCGTGAAGCGCGACACCGACGACTTGCGGAGCACGTCGCCGAGCACGGGCGCCTTCAGCATCAGCCGGTCGATCACCAGCTTGCCGTCGTTGGTGGCGTAGTACTTCTTGAAGGCGAAGAACGCGCCGTAGATGGCGCCGATGCAGATGTACCAGTAGCCCTGCAGAAACTTCGACATCCCGATCACGATGCGGGTCGGGAGCGGGAGGGCCAGGCCGACCGACGCGAACATCTTCTCGAAGGTCGGAATGACGAAGATGAGCAGCACGACGATGGCGATCGCCGCGACGCTCATGATCACACCAGGGTAGATCATGGCGCCCTTCACCTTGCGGACGAGGGCGTCGTTCTTTTCCATGAACGTCGCCAGGCGCATGAGGATCGTGTCGAGAATACCGCCCGCCTCGCCCGCCGCGACCATGTTGACGTACAGATCGCTGAACGCCTTGGGGTGCTTGCGGAGCGCGTCGGCCACGGTGTGACCGGACTCGACGTCGAAGACGACCGAGAGGGTGACGTCCTTGAGGGCCTTGTTCTCGCTCTGCTTGGCCAGGATGTCCAGCGCCTGCACGAGTGGGAGACCGGCGTTGATCATCGTCGAGAATTGACGGGTGAAGATCACGATGTCGCGCATCGAGATCTTGCCCGCCTTCTTCTGCTTGGCCTTCTCGGCCTCCTTCTTCTCGTCGATCTTGACGACGTTCAGCCGCTGCTTGCGCAGCTGCGCGATGACCTCGTCGCGATTCGGCGCCTCGATGGTCGCCGTCTTGAGATCGCCGTTCAGCGCTCTCGCCGTATACGTGAATGCTGGCATGCTGGCCTCGTATAAATCGGTGACCTACCGCTTTCCGGCCGGCGCGGTCCCGTTCGGGCTCGGGGACTTGCCGTCGGCCTCCGCCGCCTTGCCGATCATCCGGAGGAACTCGTTGGGATCGTGCGAGGCGCGCAGGCACTCTTCCTCCGCGACGTCGCGGCTCATGTACAGGGCGTACAGGGCGTCGTTCATCGTCTGCATGCCGAACTTCTTGCCCGACTGCATCGTGCTGTAGATCTGATGGATCTTGTCGTCGCGGATGAGCGCCCGCACGGCCGGCGTGCACACGAGAATCTCGGCCGCCATCGCCCGGCCGCGCCCCTTCATCTTGGGCAGCAGGGTCTGGGTGATGACGCCCTCGAGCACGAAGGCGAGCTGTGCGCGCACCTGGCTCTGCTGGTGGCTGGGAAAGACGTCGATGATGCGGTTGATCGCCTCGGCGGCGCTGTTGGTGTGCAGCGTGGCGAACGCGAGGTGACCGGTCTCCGAGATCGTCAGCGCGGCCTGGATCGTGTCCAGGTCGCGCATCTCACCGATGAGGATGACGTCCGGGTCCTGCCGGAGGGCGTACTTGAGCGAGGCCTGGAAGCTCTTGGTGTCCGAGCCCACCTCGCGCTGGTTGACGATGCAGCCCTGATGACGATGGATGAACTCGATCGGGTCTTCCACCGTGATGATGTGTCCCTTCCGCTCCTTGTTGATCTTGTCGATCATCGCGGCCAGGGTGGTGGACTTCCCCGAGCCCGTCGGCCCGGTCACGAGCACGAGCCCGCGCGGCCGCTCGGCCATCTTCCGGATCACGTCGGGGAGCTTCAGATCGTCGAAGGTCTTGATCGAGAAGGGGATCTGCCGGATGACCATCGAGACGCAGCCGCGCTGCTTGAAGCAGTTGCCGCGGAAGCGCGCGAGGTTCTGGATGCCGAACGAGAAGTCCAGCTCGTCCTCCATCTCGAAGCGCTTCTTCTGGTTCTCCGTGAGCACCGAGTAGGCGAGCTGCATCGTGTCCTTCGGCGTCATCACGAAGTCGAGCTTCGAGCTCTGGATCTCGCCGTCGATCCGCATCTTCGGCTTCTCGCCGGCGGTGACGTGCAGATCGGACGCGTCCCGCTCGATCATCTCCTCGAGAAGGACGCGAAGGTTGACGCTGGAGGCAACGACAGGGGCAGTCATTTCAGATTGAGTCCTGGGTAACGAATCGTGATCCGTGAACCGTGATCCGTAACGAGCCGTTACGGTTCACCCTTCACCGTTCACGGTTCACCGTTCACGGGGTAAGACGACCGAGCTCGACCGGCGGTACAGCGCCCGTTAGGCCGAGGTCTCACGGACCACCTGCTCCAGCGTGGTGATTCCCTTGATGACCTTCATCCAGCCGTCCATGCGGAGGGTCAGCATCCCCTCGTCGACCGCGGCGTCGCGGATCTCGGCCGCGCCGACGTTCTGGAGGATGAGCTTGCGCATGGTGGGGGTCATGGGCATCACCTCGTACACGCCCTGGCGCCCCTTCATGCCGGTCCCGGCGCACATGTCGCAGCCGCGCCCCTTGAAGTAGCCGAGCGCCGACAGCGGCGTGTCGAGCGTGGCGTTGGCCAGGAAGGGCGCCGCTTCCTTCGTGGCGCGCGCCTTGGCGCTCTCGATGGTCTCCGCCGTGAAGCGCAGCTCGCGCAGCGTGGTCGTCGGCTTGACCTTCGCGATGTCGAACTCCTCGGCGGTCGGCATGTACTGCGTCTTGCAGGCGCCGCAGATCCGGCGCAGCAGGCGCTGCGCGAGGATGAGGTTGAGCGCCGAGGCGACGTTGAACGGCTCGAGCCCCATGTCCAGCAGACGCGTCACCGTTTCCGGCGCCGAGTTGGTGTGCAGCGTGGAGAGCACCATGTGGCCGGTGAGCGCCGCCTTGATGGCGATGCCGCCCGTCTCGAGATCGCGGATCTCACCGACCATGATGATGTTCGGGTCCTGCCGCAGGAACGCCTTGAGCGCCGCGGCGAAGGTCATCCCGATCTCGGTGCGCACCAGCACCTGATTGACCCCGTAGAGGTTGTACTCCACGGGATCCTCGGCCGTCATGATGTTGACGTCGATGTTGTTGACCTTGGAGAGCGCCGAATAGAGCGTCGTCGTCTTGCCCGAACCGGTGGGGCCCGTGACCAGCACCATGCCGTAGGGGTTCGACACCGCTTCCATGAGGTCCTTCTCCGCCTTGGGCTCGATCCCGAACTTCTCGAGGTCGAGCGTCAGGTTCCCCTTGTCGAGGATTCGGAGCACGATCTTCTCGCCGAACAGCGTGGGCAGCGTCGACACGCGATAGTCGATGACCTTGTTGCCCATCTTGAGCTTGATGCGGCCGTCCTGCGGCACGCGGCGCTCGGCGATGTTGAGCTGCGACATGATCTTGAAGCGGGAGATCAGCGCCGCCTTGAGCTTCATCGGCGGTTTCATGACCTCCTGCAGGGCGCCGTCGATGCGGTAGCGCACCCGGATGTCGTGCTCGAAGCACTCGAAGTGGATGTCCGACGCCCCACGCTTCACCGCATCGGTGAGGATCGCGTTGATCAGCTTGACGACCGGGGCGTCCTCCATCTGCGCGGCGAGCGCAGAGGCGGCGACGTCCTCCTCCTTCTCCTCGACGACCTCGATCTCGCCTTCCATGTCGTCGATGACGGACAGGAGATCGGCGACCTGGGTGTCGGAGGTGGTCTCGTACAGCTTGTCGATCGCGCTCTTGAGCGTGAACTCGCCCCCGATGACGGGGAAGATGTCGTAGCGCGTGATGAACTTGAGGTCCTCGAGGACACCCAGGTTCGTCGGATCGGCCATTGCGACGGTGAGCGTCCGGCCATCCCGCTTGAGGGGGAGGACGAGATGCTTGATCGCGAGGTCCGATGGAATCAGCTTGGCGATGCGGGGGTCGACCTCGAAGCGCGAGAGGTCGACGGCGGGCATCTTGAACTGGCGGGCCAGCATCTTCGTGAGCTCGGTCTCCGCGATGAAGCCGAGCTTGACGAGATTGTAGCCGACCCGCGTGCCGTTCTGCTTCTGCTCCTGGAGCGCCTTCTCCAGTTGGTCGCGCGTGATGAGCCCCTCGCGGACGAGGAGGTCACCCAATCGTTCGGTCGTTATGGCTGGAGCGGCCATGAGGCAGACTGAGGTCGGCGGGAAGGCGAGGTGGTCCGCGCCGATTCGGCGCATCCTAACGACGCGCCTGACCCGAAAAGGTGACGAGTCCGGTAAGTCGCTCCAGGGTGGCCGGCCCGACCCCTTTTACCCGCCGCAACGCCGCCAACGACCCGAAAGGCCCCAAGGAGTCCCGGTTGGCCACGATCCGGCGCGCCACCGCCCGACTGACGCCAGGGAGCCGAGCGATCTGGCCACTATCGGCGAGGTCGAGGTCGACCGGGCCCGGCGGCCCGAACCCTCCCGCTAGAGACTTGCCAGGTTGGGCGCCGATGTCGATCCGTGGGCCTGGAGGCGGGAACCCCTTCGGCGAGAGGGAGGCGCTGGTGACACCAGTCCCCTCGATCAACAAGCCAGTGGAATCGAATTTCGCGCCAGTATAGCGACGTTTCTGCGCCTTTTGGGAAGACTTACGGCTGCCCGATGTGCGTTGGCGCGCGCCCGGAGCGGCGACGCTGCTCGCCGCGAAGGCCTGCCGAGCGAGCGCCTGCTGCTCCGATGGCGTCGGCGGCGCGCCGGTGGGTGCGCCACCCCGGACGACCCGGACGGCGCCGCCGAGCAGGACGACGAGGGCCAGGAAGGTGAGGGCTTTCTGTTCGGCGGGGGTCGGCATGCCGGCAAGATGCGGCCGGCGCCGAGGGACCTGTCACCGCCCCGGCCCGGGTCGGCGCGAATCGCCGCGCGTCGCCCCGCTAGTCGGTGATCAGGGAGAGCGCCACGTCCCCGACCACCTGGAGGCTCCTGACCGAGATCTTGTCGATCGTATCCTGAAGCGTGTGGTGATAGCTCGGGTTGGCCCCGCCACCGGGGGCCGGCGGCCCGTAGTCGTAGTCGATCACGTCGATCACCCGCAGCCCCTTGGCAAGCAGGGGAACATGATCGTCGGTCACGCCGCCGCCCGCCTCCGGGATGAAGTACTTGTCGTACCCCAGCTCCTTGGCCTTCTGCCAGACGCGGCTCACCACTTCGGGCGCCTGACGGACGGACTGCTCCTCCTGATAGATGTTCAGGTCCTTGTCGGCGATCATGTCCCACAGGACGCCGTACATCGGCCGGTAATCGGCCGACGGGAGATGTGCGGCGAAGTACTGGGAGCCGAGGAGGACGTCGGCGTATGGGGGATCGAAGCTGGTGCCGTAGTCCTCGCCGTCGGTGAAGAGGAGGTCGACGCCGACGTTGGGATGGGCCTTCTTGAGCGCGTCACCCAGGGCGACGAACAGCCCCACCCCCGCGGCGCCGTCGTTCGCGCCGAGGATCGGCGTGCCGCGGTTGCCGAGGACACGATCCTCGTCGGCGGTCGGACGGGTGTCCCAGTGCGTGACGTAGAGGATCCGTTGGGTCGCCGCCGGATTGAAGCGGGCGAGGATGTTCCGCAGCGGGAGGCTCTTGCCGTCCAGGGTGCGATGGACGAAGCGCTGCTCGATGACGGTGTCGGCGCGCTGCTTCATCATGGCGACGATCCAGTCGCCGGCCTTGACGTGACCCGGGGTCCCGGGCACGCGCGGACCGAACGCCACCTGGGCCTTCGTGTACGTCATCGCCGCCGCGGCGTCGAAGGCGGTCTTCGGGCCCCCTCGGCCGGGGAGCGTGTCGCAGGCGCCGACCGCGGCGAGCAGCAGAACGAGTAGCATGCGCACGAGGTCGGGGGTCGCGGTGGCTTGGGGGTGACGATGCAGTTTCAACGGCGTCGGTGCAGTGTAGGAGGAGCGGCGGGTAGAGCGGCGTGCGTCGCCCGGTAAAGGTACACCGCCGGTGGGAAAGGGCACGCGACTCGATGCCGGCCCGGCCCCGCGCCCTTGAATCTCGGTCGTCCCGGGTCGAAGTTATTGTCTGCAACGCACGCGACAACTCCGTGCGATTCTTGAACTTCCGCGCGTGCCACGCAGGTCGGGTCCCGACGTGACCATCATCAGCAAATACGTACTCAGGGAGCACGTCGGACCGCTGACGTTCGCGCTCACCGCGCTGACGTCGCTGATGCTGCTGCAGTTCATCTCCCGGCAGTTCGGCGAGCTCGTGGGAAAAGGGCTGCCGTGGTCGGTCATCGGTGAGTTCTTTCTGCTGTCGATCCCCTTCACCGTCGCGCTCACGGTGCCGATGTCGGTGCTGGTGGCGGTGCTCTACGCGTTCAGCCGGTTGGCGGGCGAGAACGAGGTCACCGCCATGAAGGCGAGCGGCGTCAGCCCGTGGCGGCTCGTGTCGCCCGCGGTCGGGGGCGGATTGTTCTGCGCGCTGGTGCTTCTCGCCTTCAGCGATCAGGTGCTCCCGCGCGCGAACCACCGGCTCAAGACGCTGCAGGACGACATCTCGCAGACGAAGCCGACCTTCCTGCTCAAGGAGCAGGTGATCAACTCGGTCGTCGAGGGGAAGTATTACCTCAAGGCGGGCAAGATCGACCGCGCCAGCGACAAGAACCTGCTGAGGGAGGTCGTGATCTACGACCTCGCCGATCCGACGCGCCGCCGGACGATCTACGCCGACGACGGGGCGGTCCAGCTGTCGACGAACGGCAGGGATCTGGTGCTGGACCTGTATCACGGGCAGATGCAGGAGCTGGCCTCGGACAAGCCGGGCCAGCTCAACCGGCTCTTCTTCCAGCACGATCTCATCCGGTTCAAGGACGTCGCGAGCGGCGACTTCAAGCAGACGGAAGCCGGCGCCTCCTCCAAGAGCGACCGCGAGATGAGCGTGTGCGAGATGCAGCGCCGCCTGTGGCAGGCCAGTGGAAGCTACGAGGCGGCACAGCGCGAGTACGACGCCGTCCGCCATCCGGATACCTCGGCGACCGCCGACTCGCGCGCCGCGGCGAGCGCGCTCGGCCTCGCGCCGGTGCGCGTGCCGGAGCCGCGTGGGATCGGCTGGGCGTATTGTCGACTCGTCGACTTCCTGCACGTGAAGGACGTGGAGGCGGCGACCCTGCCGCCGAGCGGGCAGGTGGTGCGGCAGGCGGCGCGACAGAACGTGGCTCGCCGCGATACGGTACGGCGCGACTCCGTGCGGCGCGACACGACGCGGCGGGTCGTGCCCCGCACGGCCGACCGCTTCGTGCCGGCGCGGAAGGTCGTCACGCCGGCACCGGCGCCGGGCGGGATCGGGCAGGGGCCGCAGTCCATGCGGAGCCCCGACGACCAGGTCCGCCGCGCGCAGCTCGCCGAGGCGAAGCTGCGTCTGGACATCGCGCAGCGGGCCAGGAATCGGTATGAGATCGAGATCCACAAGAAGTTCTCGCTCTCGGCGGCGTGCGTCATCTTCGTCATCATCGGCGCGCCGATCGCCGTACGCTTCCCGCGTGGCGGAGTGGGGCTGGTGATCGGGGTCAGCCTGCTCGTGTTCGCGCTGTACTACGTGGGGCTCATCGGCGGCGAGTCGCTCGCCAACGAGGGGATCATTCCGCCCTTCTGGGCGATGTGGGGGACGAACGTGATCCTGACCATTGTCGGTGTCGTCCTCTTCCTCCGCATGGGGCGGGATTCGACGTCGAACCGCGGCGGCGACTGGAGCGACAAGCTCGATGCCCTGCTGGCGAAGTTCGGGCGCGGGCCGCAGGCGCGGCTGGAGAGCCTGTCATGAGCGTCGTGCGCCCTCTCGACCGGTACGTCTTCGTGGAGTGGATGAAGATCTTCGTCGCCACGGCGATCGGGCTGCCGGTCCTGCTCGTGATCATCGATCTCACCGATCATCTGCAGCAGTACCTGACGCGCAACATCCCGGCGCCGGACATCGCGTTGAGCTACGTGTACTGGATGCCACAGTCGATGTTCATGGCGATGCCGGCGGCGGTCCTGTTCGCGACGGTGTTCTCCGTCGGCACCTTCACGCGGCATTCCGAGATCACCGCGGCCAAGGCGTCGGGGATCAGCTTCTACCGGCTGGTGGCGCCGATCCTGCTCGGCGCGACGCTCGCGGCGGGGCTGGATCTGGTGGTGGGCGAGCTCGTGCCGATCACCGACGCGCGGCGCAACGACCTGCTGCGCGAGAGCAAGGTGCAGTCGGGAACGCAGCGGTTCAACTTCGCCTATGCGGCAGAGTATGGGCGGGTGTACAAGGCCCAGACGCTGGACGTGCCGGGCGGGCGGATGGACCGGCTCCAGATCGAACGAAAGGGGAGCGGGAAGGATTATCCGACGGTCGTGATCTCGTCGTCGGAGGCGAAGTACGATCCGGCGACCGGGCGGTGGACCCTCGGCGCGGGCGACATGCACATCATCCGTGACAGCACTCCCAGCATGGTGATCAGCTTCAGCGAGCTGCGGGATCGGAACATGCGCGAGCGGCCGGCGGACCTGATGGCCAAGCCGCGCGACCCGCAGGAGATGCGCTACGGGGAGCTGACGCGATTCATCCACGCGCTCGAGCGCTCGGGGGGCGACGGCAACCTGCTCCGCGTGGAGCGGGCGCTCAAGATCGCCATCCCGATCACCTGCCTGGTCATCGCGATGTTCGGCGCGCCGCTGGCGACGAGCACCCAGCGCGGCGGCACCGCCTACGGCATCGGCCTGAGCCTGGCGATCACCGTCACCTTCCTCATGCTCATCCAGCTCACGAAGCCACTGGGCGGCAAGAACATCATCTGGCCCGACGTGGCGGCGTGGCTGCCGAACGCGCTGTTCGCCCTCGGCGGGTTCGTCCTGCTCGCCCGCGTGCGCACGTGAGCGTCCCGACGCGGCTGGACGAGCCGCGCGGCACCGAGACCTTTCCGATCGTTCAGCGCGGCGGGATCAAGTTCTTCCGCCGCGTGACGCGTGGGTTCATCTCGTTCTTCGGACAGATCGGCGCGCGCGGCTACTTCCTCCGCGACATCGCGCGTGCGCTCGGCGACCCGGCCACCTTCGTGCCGGAGACGATCCGGCAGATGCGCGGGATCGGCGTGGACTCGATCCCGCTGACGGTGATCGTGGCGGCGTTCATCGGCGGGGTCATCGCCATCCAGGTCCGGTATCAGCTTTTCCCCGGGGTGCAGCTCTCGATCATCGGGCTGTCCGTGCGGCTCATGCAGGTGCTCGAGCTGGGGCCCCTCCTCACGGGGCTCGTGCTCACGGGTCGCGTCGGGGCGCGGATGACGGCGGAGATCGGGACGATGCGGGTGACCGAGCAGATCGATGCGCTCGAGACGCTCTCGTACGATCCGGTCGCCTTCCTGATCGTGCCGCGGCTGCTCGCGTCGCTCATCATGCTGCCGGCGCTGGTGGTGCTCGCCGACGCGACGGGGCTGTTCAGCGGGTATCTGGTCTCGGTGTACGTGACCGAGGTGACGAAGCAGGACTTCGTCTCCGGCGTGCGGCTTGGCTTCGGCACCTTCCAGGTGGTCTATTCCCTGCTCAAGGCGACGCTGTTCGGCGCCGCGATCGCCTTCATCTGCTCCTACGAGGGCTTCGTGACCGAAGCGGGGGCAGAAGGGGTGGGTCGTTCCACGGCGAAGGCGGTGGTCATCACCTCCGTGGCGATCCTCATTCTCGATACGTTGACGGCAGCGCTCCTGGCCCCTTACCTACAGACATGAAACGGCGCGACGAAGTCCTGGTCGGAGTCTTCCTCAGCGCGGCGCTCGCGATCCTGCTCCTCGGCACGCTGTGGCTGGTGCGCGGCGGGCTGTCGTCGGGGTATCCGTTGTACAGCAAGTTCGCCTGGGGGCAGAACCTCAAGCCGGGACAGCCGCTGCTGCTCGCGGGGGTGAACGTCGGCGCCGTGGCGGACGTGCAGCTCCGCGACGACGGCTTCCTCGACGTCTTTCTTCGCGTGAACAACGACGTGAAGGTGCCGAAGAACTCCGTGGCGAGCGTGAAGCCGATCGGCATCTTCGGCGACGCGGCGATCGCGCTCACGCCGAAGGGGCCGAGCAAGATCTACTTCCAGCCCGGCGACACGGTGCCGGTGGGCGCAGGCGAAACGGACATCCAGGCGATCGAGAACAAGGTGGATTCGATCGCCGGCACGGTGAACGTCATGGTCCGCACGCTGAACGCGGAGCTGGTGGCGAGCGGCGGGCTGCGCGACATCCGCCGCTCGATGGCAAATGCGGCGGCGCTGTCCGCCAACGCGGCGCAGCTCTCGGCGCAGCTCAACGCGATCGCCGCGGAGCAGAACCGCAATCTCACGGCGACGATGGCGTCGTTCCGTCGGGCCGCGAGCGCGGTCGACTCGGCCAAGATCGACTCGACGATGAAGAACTTCCAGACGTCGAGCGCGAGCCTGACCCGCATCGCCGAGAATCTCGATCAGACGAGCAAGCGCGCCGACAACCTGGTGGCGGGGATCGAGCGGGGCGACGGCAACGCGGGCAAGCTCCTCAAGGATACCCTGCTCTATCGCGATCTCCGCGGGCTGGTGACGCAGGCGGACTCGGTGCTGGCGGATCTCAAGAAGAATCCGAGGAAGTACATCAATCTCAAGATCTTCTGATGCGATCCGAACGCTAAGTCATGAAGGGTCAACCGTGAACGGTGAACCGTGAACCGGGAACCGTAAGTTCAACGGCACACCAGACCTGGTCCGGTGTGCCGTTGCAGTAGCGGTTCACGCTTCACGGTTCACGGTTCACGTGGTATCAGGGGCGCGTTTGTCGATCACCGAGCCGCCCGACGGCTCGCTGCCCCAGCCCGCGCTGCCGCCGCGGTCGGTGCCCTTCGAGAAGTCCGGGGTCGGAGTCGCCGGGTCGACCCGCTCCTCTCGCTCGCCGTGCTTTCCATGCGCGCCATGACCGCGCTGGCCGGCGCTGTCGACACCGGGCTCGGCGCGGTCGAGGTTGCCGTGCGCCTCGCTCTCTTCGCTCCGGCCGCCGGGCACGTGATCGCCGCGCGGGACGTTCTCCTTCGATCGATCGCTCATGAGCTGATCCCTGGTGAATGGTCTCGAGTGGTCCACCCCAAGGGCATCAGCCGTGCCGAGACAGCCCATCACGCTTGGCTAGGCTTCCCGCGCCCGGTTTGGCTTACCGGCCAGGACGTTCGCTCATGCATCGACGCATCCTTGCATCAATGAGAGCAACAGCGCAAACCGCAGAGGGGCGCCGAGGACTGCATCAGCGTAGTCCTTTGCGCCCCTCTGCGTTGCTCTGCGGTCAGTTTGGTCTCCTCAGCGCGATCGTCCCACCGTGAAGTAGTAGACAGGCACGCCGAGCACGATCACACCCAGCACCGCGAGCGTCGGCCAGCGGCTCGTCGGATCGAGGATCGCGTTGCCGAGCAGAAACAGCGTCGCGAGGATGAAGAGTGCGGGGACGACCGGGTAGAGCGGGGTGCGGAAGGGCGGATCGTAATCCATGCGCTTCCGCAGCACGAAGATCGACGCGACGGCCAGGGCATAGAACGGCACGATCGCCGTGACGAAGGTATCGGCGAGCTGCTCGAAGGTCCGGAGCAGGACGAACACCACGCCCAGCCCCGTGGTCAGCAGGATGGAGACGTACGGCGTGTGATAGCGCGGGTGCACCGCGGCCACCTTGCGGAAGAACAGCCCGTCGTCGGCCATGGCGAAGAAGATCCGCGGTGCGGTGAGCAGCGTGCCGTTGAGCGTGCCGAAGGTCGACAGCATCACGGTCGCCGCCACGAAGATCACCCCCGGCGCGCCGATGAGCCGCTGCGCGACCTCCGCCGCGACGAGCCGCGACCGCCGGATCTCGTCCACCGGCAGCACCGCCATGTAGGCGACGTTCGCGAGGAGGTAGATCGCGATCACCGCCAACGTACCGATGAGAATGGCGCGCGGGAGCGTCCAGCGCGGCTCACGCACCTCGCCGGCCACGAAGCTCAGATCCGCCCAGCCGTCGAAGGCCCAGAGCACGCTCACCAGCGCGAGGCCGAACGCGGCGATGTGGAACGAGCCTGCCGGGACCGCCGGGGTATAGTGCCCTCCCGTCCGCGGCAGCCCGATCGCGAGCGCGAGCACGACGATGAACGTCAGCCCGCCGTACTTCGCCAGCGTCGTGAGGTTCTGTACGAGCGAGCCCCACCGCACTCCGACGTAGTTGAAGGTCGCGGTGAGCAGGATGGCCACCGCGGCCACGTAATGCACGTAGGTGTTGTACGGCTCGACCGACGGCTCGTAGCCGAGCACCCGCATCAGGTACTCGGCGAAGGTCGTGCTGATCGCGCCGAGTGAGGCGGCGCGGATGAGCGTCAGCTCGGCCCACCCGAAGAGGAAGGCCGGGAGTCGCCCCCATCCCTCGCGGATGAAGACGTAGGCCCCGCCCGTCTCCGGCAGGGCGCCGGTCAGCTCGGCGAGCGTGAGTGCGCCACAGAGCGCGAAGAGACCGCCGGCCACCCACACCGCCATCAGTGGGAGTGGACCGGGCAGCTTGTCGGCGATGCCGGCGGGAGAGCGGAAGATTCCCGAGCCGATCGTGGAGCCGATGAGCACCGCCACGGCGCTCCACAGCCCGAGCTGTCGCTTGAGAGCAGGCGCGCCACCTGCCTCGCCGTCGGGCCGTCGGCCCGCGACGGGTTCAGGATTGCTGGTGGAGATCGCCATGCGCGAATGCTACGGCCCGGATCGAGCCGCGGCGAGTACGCGATGAGGACTTGCATCGCGAACGTGGCACGGCGCGGCGTCGGGGTTTGCCCGGTTGACCCCCGCTCCACCCCCGACGACCTTTCGATCTCGACCATTCTCCGTACTGCCCCACTGCTACAGATGCGATTCTCCTTCGCCGACGGACTGTTCTGGGCGTCCGTGGCGTGCTGCGCCGTCGCGCAGTATCTGATCATCCGCTCCGTCGGTGGCCAACGCCATCTGCCGGAGCCCGCGGCGCGCCTGCCGCGGCAGCGGAGCGCGGTGGAGCTGCTGTGGGCGGTGGTCCCCGCAGTCGCGCTCGCGGCACTGTTCGTCGTCACCTGGCGCACGATGCACCGCGCGCCGGAGCCGCCGACCGACCGGTTCGTCCGCCAGGTCGAGCGATGACCGTGCTGCGCCGTCTGGCGTACGGCGCGTTCGGCGTCGCCTGCCTGCACCTGGTGTTCGGCGCCATCGTGCGCATCTCGGGGTCGGGAATGGGATGCGGCGATCACTGGCCGCGGTGCTACGGCCGGTGGTTCCCCCCCCTCGATCGACCCGACCTCATCATCGAGGTCTCGCACCGCTACCTGGCGTCGATCCTTCTCCTGTCGCTCGTCGCGCTGCTGATCGCCGCGTGGCGCCGCCGGGGCGAGCCGGGTGTCGCGGGACCGGGCGGCGTGCTGCGCTCCGCCGCGCTGGCCGTGGCGCTCGGCTTCTCCGCCGCCCTGCTCGGGGCGATGACGGTGAAGCTGGGCAATGCGCCCTTCGCCACGCTCGCGCACTGGACGGTGGCGATGAGCCTCGTGGCCACCGTGGTGGCGTCGGTGATCCGCACCGGTGGCCTGGGCGGCGCGGCCGCACGGCTGGGCGGTGCGAGCCCACGCGCGCGTCGCGGCTCCCTCGCCGGCGCGGGGTTGGCGCTCCTCGCCGTGGTGATGGGCGGGCTCACCGCCAAGTATCCGGGGGCCGCCGTCGCCTGCCGTGACTTTCCGCTCTGCGGGGCGAACCCGGACGTCGTCCGGGCTGCCGTGCACGTCCAGATCACCCATCGGGTGCTCGCCGTGCTCGTGGTGCTCCACCTGATCGGGCTCGCCGTCGGATTCACGCGGCGTGGCGAGCCGGCGATCGTGCGCCGCGCAGCGATGATCGCGGCGTCGCTCGGCGTGCTGCAGCTCGTCGTGGCGGGGGCGATGATCGGACTCCGTCTGCCACCGGTGTTGCGGTCGCTCCACGAGGCCACCGGGGTGAGCATCTGGATCGCCGCCTTCGCGCTGGCGTATCTCGCCCGGCGCGCGAGCGGGGCGGCATCGTGACCGACGCGGCGGCGACGAGCGGCCGGCGCGGCTTCGCGCGCGACCTCGTCGCGCTGACGAAGCCGCGGATCATCTCGCTGCTGCTCGTCACCACCATCGCGCCGATGTTCGTCGCCGGGGAGCCGGGATGGCGGCTGGTCCTGGCCGTCTTCGCCGGCGGCTATCTGATGGCCGGCGGCGCCAACGCGGTCAACATGTACATCGACCGCGACATCGACGACCGCATGGCGCGCACTCGGCTCCGGCCGATCCCCAGCGGACGGATGCGGGCCGAGGCGGTCCTGGCCTTCGGGATCCTCTGCGCAACCACCGCGACCTTCCTGCTCGCGCACGTGGCGAACGTGCTGACGGCGGCGCTCGCGCTCGGCGGCTTCTACACGTACGTGTTCGTCTACACGCGCTGGCTCAAGCGGAGCTCACCGCAGAACATCGTCATCGGCGGCGCGGCCGGTGCCTTCCCGCCGCTCGTCGGATGGGCGGCGGTCACGGGGCGCGTGGACCTGATGGCGGTGTACCTCTTCCTCATCGTCTTCTACTGGACGCCGCCGCACTTCTGGGCTCTCGCGCTCAACAAGCAGGCGGACTATGGCCGCGCAGGTGTGCCGATGGCGCCGCTCGTGTGGGGCGAGCGCGAAACGATGCGCAACATGCTCTGGTACACGCTCATTCTCGTGCCGCTGACCTTCCTGCCCGTGGCGTTCGGTGCCCTCGGCCTGCCCTATCTCGTCGTCGCGGCCGCGCTCGGCGGATGGCTGCTGCTCGGCGTCGTGCGAGTGCTGCGCGCCGCGAGCTACGTGCAGCCGGCGTGGGCGGTGTACAAGTTCTCCCTGCTCTATCTCGCGCTGCTGTTCGCGGCGATGGCCGTCGACCGGGCGGTGGCGTGAGCGCCGAGCGTGGGGCAGCAGAGACGAAGGAATCGACCGCGCGGGAGCTGCCGCTGCTCATCGGCCCGGGCCACGCGATGCCCGAGACGCTGATGCTGATCGGTGCGCCCGACGGAGCCGGCGTCGTGCACGTGCGCCGGTGGTCGGCGGACGAGTGGAGCGCGCCGCCGCGCTTCAGCGCCGAACGCGCGGACACCCTGCTCAAGTGGCTCGAGGTGCAGTCGAGCGCGGGGCGGACGATGAATCAGTCGCTCACCACGGTGCGGCTCTGGCTGCGCGGCGAGGGCGGCACGACACGCTGACGTGACCATACCTGCTCCGCTCTCGCCGGACGCCCCGAAGTCGCGCCGTCCGGTCTCGCTCCGCCCGCTCGCCGCGCTGCTGCCTCGCCTGCGTCCCTACGCTGGACGCCTGGCGGTCTGCGCGGTCTGCCTGCTCGTCGCCGCCGCGGTGGGGCTCGCCTTTCCGCAGGTCGTGCGGCACCTCCTCGACGCCGCCTTCCAGCAGCGCGATCGTGCGCTCCTCGACCGGATCGCCATCGGGCTCGTCCTCGCCTTCGCGCTGCAGGGGGCGATGAACTTCGTCCAGGTCTTCCTGCTCACCGGCACGTCGGAGCGGGTCGTCGCCAGGCTGCGTGAGGACGTCTTCGCGCACCTGGTGCGACTGTCGCCGAGCTTCTACACCGAGCGGCGCACCGGCGAGCTGACGAGCCGCCTCTCGGCCGACCTCGCGGTGCTGCAGACGCTGCTGGGGAGCTGGGTGTCCGAGCTCTCGCGGCAGTCGCTCTTCCTCGTTGGCGGGATCATCCTGTTGACGCTGACGCATCCCCGGCTCACCACGACGACGCTCGCCGTCGTGCCGATCGTCGTCGGGTCGGCGCTGTTCTTCGGCCGGCGTCTGCGCCGAGCGAGCACCGGCGTGCAGGATCGCGTCGCCGAGGCGATGGGGATGGCCGACGAGGCGTTCTCGCAGATCCGCACCGTGCAGGGCTTCGTGCGCGAGGGCGAGGAGACGCGCCGCTATCACCGGCTGTTGAGCGGCGTGGTGGCGGCGGCGATCGCGCGGGCGCGCATGCGCGCCCTCCTGTTCGGCGTCGTCGGCTTCGTGGCCTTCGCTGGCGTGGTGGCGGTGCTGTGGCAGGGCGGACGACTCGTGCTCGAGGGCGCGCTCACACCCGGCGCGCTCGTGTCGTTCCTGCTCTACGCGATCACCGTGGCGGCGGCGGTGGGATCGCTCGCGTCGCTGTTCGGCAGCTACCAGGAGGCGGTGGGCGCGGCCCAACGGGTGTTCGAGCTGCTGGCGATGCAGCCCACCGTCGCCGAGCCGCGCACGCCGACGCCGCTCGCCAAGCCGGTGCGTGGCGCGCTCGCCCTGGACCACGTGCATTTCCGCTACGCCCCCGAGCTGGTGGACGCGTTGGCGGACGTGACCTTCGCGATCGCGCCCGGCGAGGTGGTCGCGCTGGTCGGGCCGTCCGGCGCGGGGAAGACGACCGTCGCCTCGCTCATCCCGCGCTTCTGGGACGTCACCGACGGGCGGATCACCCTGGACGGCGTCGACATCCGTGAGCTGTCGTTCGCCGATCTTCGCGGGGCGATCGGGCTCGTGCCCCAGGAACCGGCGCTGTTCAGCGGGACGGTGCGCGACAACATCGCGTACGCTCGCCCCGACGCGGCGGAGCGCGACGTGCTCGCGGCCGCACGCGCGGCCCACGCGATGGAGTTCATCGAGCGTCTTCCCGACGGTCTCGACACCCTCGTCGGCGAACGCGGCGTGAAGCTCTCCGGCGGTCAGCGGCAGCGCATTGCGCTCGCGCGGGTCTTCCTCAAGAATCCCGCGCTCGTCGTGCTGGACGAGGCGACGAGCAGTCTCGACAACGAGAGCGAGCGGCTCGTGGAGATCGCGATGGAAGAGCTGCTCCGCGGCCGCAGCACGCTGATCATCGCGCACCGTCTGCGGACGGTTCGCCGCGCCGACCGGGTGCTCGTGCTCGACCACGGTCGCGTCGTGGAGTCAGGGACGCACGAGGAGCTCGTCGCCGCGGGCGGCGTCTATGGTCGACTCTATCGGGCGGAGCTGAGAGACTGAGACGGTGAACCGTTCACGGTTCACCTTCCTTTGAGCGTCAGCTCTACCTTCTGCGTCCCGTTGGCCGTCACGGTCACCGGCTGCTCGGTGCGGCCGGTGCGCTCGTGCCACGCCATGAGGGTGTAGCTGCCCGGCGGCACGCCGTCGATCGTGAAGGAGCCGTCCGGCTTCGTCACCGCGTAGTACGGATGATCGAACACCGCGACGTAGGCGCGCGGCCACGAATGATCGGCGTCGCGAACGATCACCAGCCCGGGCGTTTTCGCCGGGAGCTCGGTCGGGATCACCTGCTCGTCCTTCCCCAGCAGGACCGCCGCGCGCGCCCCCGTATCGCCGGCGGCGAGGAAGCGGAGGTGCTGGCGGAAGTCGTCGTGACCGAGGACGTTCACGGCGCTTCCGGTCACGGTGGCCTGGACGCGCGGCGTGAGCACGCACGAATTGCTCTCGACCTCGATCCGCTTTTCTTCGGGCAGCGCTTTGCCGGCACGCACCCCGTCGAGCCACACGACGACGTTGCCTAGTCCGGTCCCCTTCTGCTGCACGGAGCTGTCGGCGACGGTCCGCCCGCAGACCGCGCTGTCGGGCCCGGTGGGCGCCGGATCAGCCGGCGCGATTGGCGAGGCCAGTGTGACGGTGCCCGCCACCCGCCCCGCCGCCCCGACGGCTTCCACCTTGTACGGCGATTTCGGCGCGCCGACGACGACGGGGCCCTTGAGCTCGGGATCGACCGCGCCCGGAGAGCTGTTGCTCTTCTTTCCAAAGGTGAAGCTCCCGCTGTCACCGTTGCCACAGGCGACGACGAGGGGCAAGGCGAGCGCGAGCAGGCGAGCCCGGCGGCGGCGCGAGGGAGGACGGAGGGGCGGTACGATCACGTGAGTGGGACGGGTCGGTGTGAAGGCGCCTCAAAGGGCAAAGCGCGAGCCACGTTCGCCCATGGAGCGACGTCGGCGTCCGCCGTCTCGCCGCCGACGACGCCCGTGATGTGCACCACCCAGCGCGCCGAGGCGATCCGATCGACCGCGGGCTTATACGACGATCAGCTCACGCTGGTAGTGATCGGGCGTGATGATGGCCCGGCCGTCCTCGATGAACGCGTTCACTTCCGTGCGCATGCCGATCTCGCCCGGCACATAGACGCCGGGCTCGATGGAGAATCCGACGCCGGGCACCAGCAGCCGCTCCTCGCGCGTCTCGAGGTTGTCGAGGTGCGGACCGGCGCCGTGCAGCGACCGGGGATCGATGGAGTGGCCGGTGCGGTGGGTGAAGTAGCGACCCAACCCGCGCGCATCGATCACGGCGCGCGCGGCATCGTCCACGTCACCCCCGCGGAGCGCACGCCCCGCGGCGACGTCATCGGTCACCTTGCGGATCGCTGCGTCGCGCGCGTCGCGGATCGTCGTCCAGATCTCCTGCGCGCGCGCGGACGGCTCGCCGACGGTCGCCATCCACGTCTGGTCGGCCCACACGCCGACCGTCGCCGGATCGGACGCATCCGTCTCGCGCGCCCACAGATCGATCAACAGCACGTCGCCGGGCACGATGGGACGGGGCCGATCCGCCGAGGGCTCGTAGTGCGGATTGGCGGCGTTCGCGCCTGCAGAGACGTTGGGCCCATGGTCCGTGGCGAGCCCTTCGCGCGCGAACCGATCGAGGATCCACGCCATCACCTCGTGCTCGGCGATGGGCCGCGCCGTGCGCGCGCGCTCGCCGACCAGCGTGAACGCGTCGAGCGCGATCTGCCGGATGGCGGCGGCCGCGCGGCGGTGCGACGCGAGGTGTGCCGCCGTCCACGAGGCCACGAAGCGCGTCACGAGCACCCCTGACGACACGATCTCGCGCGCCCCGGCGGCGCGCACCATCTCCAACACGCCGGCAGGTACGCGGTCGAGATAGGGCACCGCGTCGCCCGGGGAGTACTCCATGGCGACGCGCCGGCCGCGGACCATGCTGCCGACCGCACCCTCGAGCTCACGCCACGAGCTGTAGGCCGCGTGCTGCCATGCGGCGGGCCAGCTGCGCCACGGACCGGGCTCGATCGCGTGGCCCAACGCGCTCGGCACGCCGTCGCGCGGGATCCAGACGAAGATCCGGCGGGTGACCATGCCCTGCAGGCCCAGCAGCCCACCCGCGATCGGATTGCAGCCCTGGAAGTCGAACAGCAGCCACCCGTCGAGCCCTGCGTCGGCGATGGCGCGCTGCAGCGCGGGAAGGGCGGCCGGCGTCAGCACGAGCGCAGGTGCCCGCTCAGACCGACGCGCTGCGCCAGTCGGCGCGCCACTCGCAGGCCCCTTCGCCGCGCCCCGCGCAGCGCGTGTGCTCCACCGCTCCGGTCGCGCCGACGAGGAGCCGCATCAGCTCCCGCAGCGTCGCCTCGTAGAAGGTGCAGCCGGTGCTGCCCGGCGCGACGCCGAGCGTCACCGACCGCGGCACCTCGAGCAGCACGTACGTCCCCACGCGACGCACGTTCGCGTTGAGATACCGCTGCGCCAGGCGGCGGACCCGACGCAGGGCCATCGGGCGCGCGACGAACGACGGCAGCACGCGGACCATCGTGCGCGTCAGTGCGGGCACCGTGTGGTACGCCTCGTGGGCCAGATAGCGGCCGGCGGCCCGCAGGACCGCCTCGGCGTCCGGCCGGCGGCCGATCAGCCGCGCCAACGCCACCGCTTCGTCCTGCGCCGTGCGCTGGTTCTTCCGCACCGCCTCGGAGTAGCGCTTGATCTGGGTGTAGACCGTATCACTCAGCCCGAACCGCTTGTTGCGGAGCTCGTCCACGAACTCCGCCTCGAGCACCCCCTCGGGGGTATCGACGTCGCGGACGGCTTCGAGGAGGCTGAGCGGGAGGAGGGCGTCGACCGTAGCGAGCATTGCGACAACTCAGGGGCAGCGGCGGCAGGACCAGCACTGGTGGTCGATCAAGCTAGCGCGAACGGGAAGGGCGCTCAATCCCTTGCTGCAGTGGGGTTTTCGCGTTTCGACACCCGCGCCGCGTTATCATGGCAGTCGTCCCCGCTCCGCCAACCCTCGACGTCCTGATGACCGCCCTCACCGCTCGCGCCGCCGCCGGTCTCCTCGTCGCCATCGCTATCGCGCTGGCCGCTCGGCGCGCCGGCTCCCTGTCCGGCAGTGGCGCACTGGCCGCCGTCGTGGTCGGCACCGCGGCGGTCGTCGCGGGATGGGGATGGGGCGCGCTGCTCGTGCTGTACTTCGTCACGGCCTCGGCGGTGTCCCACCTCGGTGCAGCAGACAAGGAGCGGCGGATGTCGGGGATCGTGGCGAAAGGCGGCGCACGCGACGTCGTGCAGGTGCTGGCGAACGGCGGCGTCTTCGCCCTGTGCGCGCTCGGGACACGATGCGAATGGGTGGACCAGCACGTCATCGCCGCGGCCGCGGCCGGCGCACTCGCCGCGGCCGCGGCGGACACCTGGGCCACGGAGCTGGGGGTCCTGTTCGGCGGAACTCCACGCGCGGTGCCGGGTCTGCACCCTGTGCCGCCGGGCACGTCGGGCGCGGTGAGCATGGTGGGCACGGCGGGGATGATCGCCGGAGCCCTGGGCATCGCCGTCGCGGCCCGCGCCCTCTCGCTCACCGAGGCCATGGGGGTCGTCGCCATCGCCGGCTGCACCGGCGCGGTGGCGGATACGCTCGTCGGCGCCGTGCTGCAGGAGCGTCGGTGGTGCGACGCGTGCAACCTCGCCACCGAGCGCCGCATCCACGATTGCGGCGCGCCGACGAGGCGCGCGGGAGGAGTGACCGTGCTGGACAACGATGCCGTGAACCTGCTGGCCACCCTTGTGGGCGGCGCGACTGCGCTGCTGTTAGCCTTCGCCTTGTGACCGTTGTGCCGCTGGATCGGGAGCCGGATGTCATCGTCGTGGGAGGCGGGCCGGCCGGCGCGTCCGCCGCGTGCGCGCTGGCGCGCGCCGGCGCCCGGGTGCTCGTCCTCGATCGCGCCCGCTTCCCCCGCCCCAAGCCGTGCGCGGAATATCTCAGCCCGCAGGCCTCGCGCCTGCTGAGCGGCATGGGCGCGCTGGAGCGAGTCGAGCGTGCGGGCGCGGCGCATCTCGCCGGCATGACCGTGCGCGCCCCGAACGGCGCGCTGATCCAGGGCGACTTCGTCGCCGCCCACGGCTACCGCGCCTTCCGCGACCGCGGGCTGGCCCTCCGCCGCACCGCGCTCGACCCGATCCTCCTCGACTGCGCGCGCGATGCCGGTGCCGAGGTCCGCGAGGGGATTCGCGTCACCGACGTGACCCGCGACGCGACCGGCCGCGCCAACGGAGTGCGCGTGCTCGAGGCGAATGGCGCGGCACGCACGATCCCGGCGCGACTCGTGATCGGCGCGGACGGCCTGCGCTCCGTCGTCGGCCGGCGGCTCGGACTCACTCGCGCGCGGCGCTGGCCGAAGCGCCTCGCGCTCGTGGCGCATTACGAAAACTTCGGCGACGTCACCGCCTGGGGCGAGATGCACGTCGAGCGCGACGTCGGCTACGTCGGCATCGCCGCAGTGGACGCCGGCCTCACCAACGTCGCGATGGTGGTGCCCGCCCGCTTCGCCGCGGTCGTCAGCGCGGACCGCACGGCATTCTTCGAGCGCTGGTTGCGGGAGCGCCCTCAGCTCGCCCCGCGCGTGCGCGACGCGCGCCGGGTGTCGCCCGTGCTGGCCACCGGACCGTTCGCGTCGCATGCTCGGCGGGCGTGGGCGCCCGGGGTCGCGCTGGTCGGCGACGCCGCCGACTTCTTCGATCCCTTCACCGGCGAGGGGATCTACGCGGCGCTGCGCGGCGGCGAGCTGCTCGCACCCTTTGCCATCGCCGCCCTGGGCGCCGACACCCTCCGGGGCGGCGATCGGGCGCTGGCCGACTACGATCGTGCGCGCCGGGCGGAGTTCGGCGGCAAGTGGATCGTCGAGCGGCTCATCGGCGCCGCCGTCGGCTTCGCCCCCGCCATCAATCACTTCGCGCGCACCCTGGAGGCCCGCAAGGACATGGCAGACCTGCTCGTCGGAGTGACCGGCGACTTCGTTCCCCCGCGCGAGGTGTTGCGCGCCTCGTATCTCCTCGGCCTCTTTCGTCGACAGGGCCCGACCATCACTCCCGGCGCATGACGATCGACCCCGATTCATTTCGCAGCGTTCTCGGACGCTTCGCCTCCGGCATCACCGTCGTCACCACGGTGGATGACACCGGCCGCGACATGGGAATGACGGTGAGCGCCTTCGCGTCGGCGAGCTTGCGCCCCCCACTCGTCTCGATCTGCATCGACCACGCGGCATCGATCCATGGCGCTCTGTGTGCCGCCGAGCGGTTCGGCGTCAACATCCTCGCGTCCGAGCAGGAGGCGCTGTCACGCCGCTTCTCGACCGTCGAATCGTCGCATCGATTCGACGGCCTCGGGTACGAGCGCGGCGAGAGTGGTGTCGTGCTGCTCGACGACGCGCTGGCCCACGTGGAGTGCCGGCGCCTGGCGCGGTTCGAGGCGGGGGACCACACGCTGTTCCTCGGCGAGGTGGAGCGCGCCGAGGCGCGCGATGCGCGCCCCCTGCTCTACTACCGCGGCGGGTACGCCCAGCTGGAGCGCTGAGCGCCCGTGCTCGTCCCGCGCCGCCGTCGCGGCTTCGAGCACCTCGACGATCCGCGTACCGAGCCTGCGCTGCGCGAGCGCTCGCTGCGCGACGTGCGGCGCGCCAACACCCTCCTCGGCGGGGCCTGGGCGGTGACGCGCGAGCTGTGGCGCGAGCCCCTCGGTCCAGGCGCAGCGCTGTCGCTGCTCGACGTCGGGACCGGCCTCGCTGACATCCCCGCGCGGGCGCGCCGCGGTGCACGGCGGCGCGGGGTGACGCTGACGACGTTCGGTATCGACGAGGCCGAGGTGCTCGCCGCACGCGGCGCGGCGCTGCTGGATGGCAGCGTCTGCGCGGACGCCCGGAGGCTGCCCTTCCCGGACGCGAGCGTCGACGTCGTCGTCTGCTCGCAGGTGCTTCACCACTTCGAGGAGGCGGAGATTCCGGCGGTGCTCGCCGAGCTGTCGCGCGTGGCGCGCCAACGGGTGATCGTGAGCGACCTTCGCCGGAGCTGGCTCGCCGCCGGCGGATTCTGGTTGGTGAGCTGGCCGCTCGGCTTCCACCCCGTCACCCGACACGATGGGCTCACGTCGGTGCTGCGGGGCTTCACCCCCGATGAGCTGGCTCGGCACGTGCGCAGCTCCACAGGGTGCACGCCGGTGGTGCGGCGCCACCCCGGCTTTCGCGTCACCGCTACCTGGAGCCCGCGCCCATGAGCACCAACCTCCCCGCGCCGCTCGATCTCGGCCCCATGCCGGCCGGCCGCCGCATGACGACGCTCGACGAGCGCGTCGTGCACGCACCGGTCGCGCGGATCTTCGCCCTGGCCGCCGACGTGGAACGCTGGCCGGCGCTGCTGCCGCACTACCGCTACGTGCGCTTCCGGGAGCACCGCGCGGATGGCGGGGGGATCGTGGAGATGAGCGCATACCGCCCCTTCGGTCTCGTGCAGTGGCCGACGTGGTGGCGCTCGACGATGCGGGTGCGCCGCCCCGGTGGAACGGATGCGCCGTCGATCCGGTTCACCCACGTGGGCGGGATCACCCGTGGCATGGAAGTCGAATGGACCTTTCATGAGCTCGACGGCGGGCGGACGCTCGTTCGCATCCTCCACGTCTGGGACGGCCCGGACGTTCCCGTCCTCGGGCCGGCCGCCGCGACGCTGGTCATCGGCCCGGTGTTCGTGCATGGGATCGCCAGCCGCACCCTCGCCGGACTCGCGAACGCCGCCGAACGAGGCGCGGGGTGACGGGTATCTTTGAAGTCTCTTTCGGAGGTCAGGGTGGCTGATCGGCGGCGGGTTGCGGTAACCGGGATCGGGGCAATCACCCCGATCGGGGTCGGGCGCGAGCGCTTGTGGGAGGGGCTGCGTGCGCAGCGCTCGGCCGTGCGTACCGTCACGCGCTTCGATCCCTCGCGCTGGCGCAGTCACAACGCCGCCGAGGTCGACGACTTCGACGCCGCCGACTACCTCGAGCGCAAGAAGGTGAAGCGCCTCGAGCGCTTCGGCCATTTCTCGATCGCCTGCGCGATGCAGGCGATGCAGGACGCGGGGATCGACCTCGCCACCGAAGATCGCGAGCGGATCGGCGCGATGATGGGCACCGCGCTCGGTGGGCTGAGCTTCGCCGAGGGCCAGCTCGGGATCTTCCTCCAGCAGGGGATCAAGGCGGTCGATCCCACCCTCGCGCTCAACGTCTTCGCCGGCGCGGCGAGCTGCAACATCGCCATCGAGCTCGGCGTGCAGGGTCCCAACAGCACGAACGGGATGAGCTGCGCGTCGGGGACGATCGCCGTGGGTGAGGCGTTCCGCGCGATCCGCGACGGCTACGCCGACGTGATGTTCGCCGGCGCAGCCGAGGCGCCGCTCGCGCCACTCTGCTTCGGGGCGTTCGCGATCATCCGCGCCATGTCGACGCGCAACGACCAGCCCGACGCGGCCTCCCGCCCCTTCGACAAGGATCGCGACGGCTTCGTGATGGGCGAGGGCGCGGCCGTGCTCGTGCTGGAGGAGCTCGAGCGGGCCAGGGCACGAGGCGCACGGGTGTACGCGGAGGTGGTGGGCTTCGGGATGTCGAACGACGCGCATCACATGACGGCGCCGCGGCCGGACGGCTCCCAGGCGGCGCGCTCGATGCGGCTCGCGCTGCGCGATGCCGGGATCGGCCCGAGCGAGGTGGCGTACGTCAACGCACACGGAAGCTCGACGCCGCTCAACGACCCCACGGAGACGGGAGCGATCCGCCAGACCTTCGGCGAGCACGCTGCCGACCTCCAGGTGAGCAGCACCAAGGGGTACTATGGTCACGCGCTCGGCGCGTCGGGGGCGATCGAGCTGGCCATCACATCGCTCGCGCTCGAGCGTCGGTGGCTCCCGCCGACGATCAACCACGACGCCGCGGCGGAGGGGTGCGATCTCGACTACATCCCGCGCGAGGGGCGCGACGCCGACGTCGAGTACGCGCTCAGCAACAGCTTCGGCTTCGGCGGGATCAACGCGGCGGTGGTGCTCAAGCGGCACGAGGGCGTGTAACGCCGCCGCGCGGGGGTGACGCGGCGCAGCCGCGGCGATTAACCTTGTCGCCGCACTCCACCACCACTCCCACCCCCGCTTCCATGCGCGACAGCTGGCGCCACTTCGCGGCCGAGTTCATCGGCATCTTCGCCCTCGTGTTCGTCGGGGGCGCGTCGATCATGTCCTCGGCGATGTCGCAGAACACCAATGGTCTGCTCGTCGCGGCGCTCGCGCACGGGACGATCCTCGCGATCATGGTGACGGCGACGATGCGCATCTCGGGGCACCTCAACCCCGCGGTGACGATCGGCTTCCTGGCCGCGCGGCGCATCGAGCCGGTGATGGCGGTCGTGTACATCATCGCGCAGCTGCTCGGCGCGACGATTGCGGCGTATGCGCTCAAGGCCATCTATCCGGCGACGATCGCCGCGGCGACGCGGCTCGGAGGCCAGTCGGTGGCGCTCGACCTTTCCGCGGGCCAGGCGATCCTGTGCGAGTCGCTGGCGACCTTCTTTCTGACCTTCGTCGTGTTCGGAACCGCGGTCGATCCGGCGGCGCCGAAGGTGGGCGGGTTCGCGATCGGGTTGGCGGTGACGGCGGACATCCTGGCGATCGGTCCGCTCACCGGCGCGTCCATGAACCCGGCGCGGTCGTTCGGCCCCGCGGTGGCGAGCGGGATCCTCGAGGGGCAGGCGATCTACTGGATCGGCCCCATCGTCGGCTCCGTGGTGGCGGCGGTGCTCTACGATCGGCTCTTCCTGCGCCGCGGGAAGGAGCCGGTGGATCACGGCCCCGTGCGACCCTCGGCCTGAACGGCCGCGCGGCCCCGCGGCCGTGAACGCAGACGGCCCGCGCAGGGAAGCGCGGGCCGTCTGCACTCCTGCACCATGGGCGGAACGCTATACCGCGTCGCCCGACTTCCGGCGGCGGCGCGCCGCACCCGCCACGCCGACGAGGCCCGTCGCCAAGAGTGCGAGCGATGCCGGTTCCGGCGTCGTCGTCACGGCATCCACGCCGATCGTGAAGCCGTGGAAGTTCTCGTTGTTCAGGACGCTGAACTCCAGCGACGAGATGCCGGCGGGCGCCTCGAACATCAGCACCCCGTTGCCCTCCACGCCGTGCAGCACGGTCGGCGCCGGCTGGGTGAGGCAGGTGTAGCACCCGCCCCAGTTGCCTGGCCCCTGGCTGAGGATCGTGAAGGGGAGGCTGAACGCATAGTCGACGGGGCGGCCGCCCTGGCCGAGGCTGATGATCGCCATGAACAGGCGATTGACGGGTGTGTCGAAGGTGATGAGGTTGCCCTGGCTTGGGCCGTAGAGCTGAATCCAGCCGTTGTTCGTCGGGCCGACGGGAGCCGTTGCGCTGACGAAGGTGCCCGGGCCGAACGCTGGATCGAAGTAGGTGCCGGCCGACGATCCGGTCGAGATGCTCGACGCCGGCTCGACCTCGCCGTTGTAGGTGACGCCGACGTTGCCGGTACCGAGCGGCAGGTTGCCTTTCGCGGATCCTGGGGTACCCGGCGCAACCGCCGTCCAGTCGACCCACGTCTGTGCCTTGGCGGGGTGGGCGAACACGAGGAGACCGACCGCCATCGGTATCACCCGCCGCGCTGCGTTGAGGAGCCTGGTCATGTGGGACCTACGGTCAGGGGGGGAGGGACTGCCGCGCCCGCCGTGAGCGAATTCCGTTCCGAGCCCGACCGTAGCGGCGCTCCCGCACATGGCTACTGGTTGGCCAGACGTAACGTCGTGCTACTACGCGTCTTGCGTCGATACGCCCGATGGCGACGCCCGTGAAGGGTCGATCTGTAGCGAACGGTACTGTGTGGACGAGTCACCACAGCGGCGTAGCGCCGGCGCCGCGGTGCGCGGTTAGCGGTGGATGGTCCGCAACCTCGCGCTCGCCGCGGTCCATCTCGTTTTATCGGGCCGCTACTTCAGGCAAACAGGAGCCAGTGCACGGCGTTGAAGAGGTAGGCGAGCCAGGCGGCGCCGATCGGGAAGAGGGTGAGGCCCACGCTGAAGACCAGGCCGTGGCGCCACAGGGTCGGGCCGACTGGCGCGACGTCGTCGCCCCGGATGCTCTGCAGCAGCGCCTCGAGGGCGAAGCCGAAGGTGTAGCAGGCGTTCGCCCCGACGCCGTACAGGATTATCATGCGCGACGAGCCTCGAGCAGTCTGCCCGAGGCCCGTCATCCGGCAGCCGGTCGGCGCTTACGCCGCCCGCCGCCGCCGCACTGCGACCCCGATGCCCAGCAGCCCGGTCGCCAGCAGGGCGAGGCTCGCCGGCTCGGGCGTCGTCGTCACGGCGACGAAGTCCACCAGCAGACCGTCGGTGACGCCGTCACCAGCGGTGGCAAACTGCAGGGTGTTCAGCCCCGCATTGATCCCGCTCAGGGTGCCGAGCGCACCGAAGTGGAACGTGCCGCAGCTCGCGTCGACCGTCACGCCGTTGAGAGTGATCGACCGGACGACGTTGTCCACCGCGCACCGGAAGGTCACGCTGGCCAGATCGGTGCCGAGGAAGGTGGTCCGGTACGTGTAGGCGAACCGTGCCGCGCCGTCCGGCACGCCGCCTTGCTGGCTGCCGCTCCGCGCCGCGCCGATCCACTGGTAGTTGCCCGGCGAGTTCGCCTCCCACACGCCGGGCCGCGGGTCGACGAGGAAGGCATTGAAGAACGCACCGGAGTTCACGGACACCTGCCAGGCGAGGTCGTTGACCCCGTCGGTCACGGTGCCGGTAGAAGCCGGGCCTTGCGCCGCCGCCAGCGCCGGCGCGACGAGCAGCGCCGCGGCGACGGCATGGCGGACGATCGTGCGGATGGTGCTCACGGACGACCTCACTGGTGGGGGAGAGGGGCTCGGGCGGCCGACCAGTGGTCGCCTGCCCGACGAGATGGCACCGCCGCCTGCAAGTGGCGTGCTCTACCGCAGGCGCCCCGCCGCGCCCTGGGCACGCCAATGTTGTGGCGCCGGCGCCACGCCGTGCATCACCGTCGCGGCGGTCTGACCTACCGCTCCGCGACCGCCTTGCTCCCTCGCTTCGCGCCGTACGTCGCCCGATAGCGCACGATGGACTCGTTGATGATCCGGGCCGCTTCCTCGCTCTTCCCCCAGCCGACGATCTCGACCCGCTTCCCTTCCAGATCCTTGTAGGTGTGGAAGAAGTGCTCGACCTCCTTGAGCATGTGCTGCGGGATGTCGGCGATGTCGAAGTACTCCTGGTGATACGGGTCGTGCAGCGGCACACTCAGGATCTTGTCGTCCGGCTCGCCGCGGTCGAGCATCTTGAGCACCCCGATCGGGCGGACGTCGATCTGGCAGCCCGGAAAGGTCTGCTCCTTCACGATCACCAGGACGTCGAGCGGATCGTTGTCCTCGTGCAGGGTGCGCGGGATGAAGCCGTAGTCTCCCGGATAGTGCACGGCGCTGAACAGGACGCGGTCGAGCTTCAGCATGCCGCTCACCTTGTCCAGCTCGTACTTGTTCCGGCTCCCCGACGGGATCTCGATCACCGCCGTCACCGCCTCGGGCGGGTTCATCCCCACGGGCAGGTCATGCCACAGGTTGAGCATCAGCTGCCTCGCCCCGCCGGCGCGGCCGGACGGGAGATGGGGTTACGCGCATCCTGCAGGTCGACGTTCGCGCCCTGCTCCCGCGTCATCGCGCCCTTGTACTTCATCGGCTCCTCCTCGACGCCGAAGTTCACGGCGTCGAGCTCCTCCACGCGGCGCATGACCTCCGCCGACAGCTCGGGCGCATCGCTCGCCGCGGCGAACTCGGCGACCTGGGCGTCGTCGTAGACGTTCGGCAGCGCCGTGACCACGAGGGGCTCGGCCAGCAGCCACTTGAGCGCCGCCTGCCCCAGCGTCATCTGCCGCGCGAGGAAGTCGAGCGCCTTCACCTTCTCGACCCCGTTCACCAGCCAGCTCCGCGGCCGGTGGCGCCGGTGATCGCTCTCCGGAAACACGGTGTCGACGGTGTACTTCCCCTCGAGCATGCCGCTCGCATGGGTGACGCGGACGTTGAAGCAGCAGTTGGGGGCATGGCGGCGCGCCGCCTCGATCATGGCCGACCCGGGATGCTGCTCGAGCACGTTCCAGATCATCTGGATCGTGTTGATGTCGGGCTCGCGCTCCATGAGCTCCACCGACTCGTACAACCAGCCAATTGCCGGCCCGAACGCCGCCCCCCACGCCCGGATCTTCCCCTCGCGCTGGAGGTCGCGCAGGGTGGCCCAGATCTCCGGATCGCGCACCTGCTCCATCTTCGCGTTGTGGAGCTGCAGCACGTCGATGTAGTCGGTCTCGAGCCGCTCCAGGCACCGCTCCACCGCGAGGCGCATGAACGCGGGATCGGTGCGCATCGGCAGCTCCTGCTGCCCACGCCGTTCGCGTTGCGCGGCCTCGTCGTAGATGTCGTACCCGATCTTCGTTCCGATCACGATCTCCGAGCGCCGTCCGCGAAAGGCCTCGGCGATCTGCCGCTCGGCGCGCCCGTTCCCGTAGGCGTCGGCCGCGTCGAAGAATGTGATGCCATGCTGGTCGAGCGCGCGGCGCATCATCGCGACCGCGTCGGCGTCGGTCTTCTCGCCCCACCACCCGGTGGAGATCGTCCAGGTGCCGAAGCCGATCTCGCTGACGCGGAGGTCGGTGTTGGGAAAGATGCGGTACTTCATGGGCGGCTCGGGCCTCGGGGCGTCATCGGCCGTGCAGCACGCGTGCTGCGTCGACCGCGAAATACGTGATGATCACGTCGGCCCCGGCGCGGCGGATGCCGAGCAGGCTCTCCATCATGGCCCGCTCGCGGTCCATCCACCCGCGCTCGGCGGCCGCCTGAATCATAGCGAACTCCCCACTCACCTGGTACGCGGCGAGTGGATAGCCGGTCTCCGCCTTCACCCGGGCGACGACGTCGAGGAAGGGGCCCGCCGGTTTGACCATCACCATGTCGGCGCCCTCCTCGATGTCGAGCCACACCTCGCGCAGCGCCTCCTCGGCGTTGCCGGGGTCCATCTGGTAGCCGCGCCGATCGCCGCTCTGCGGCGTGCTCTCCGCGGCGTCACGGAAGGGGCCGTAGTACCCACCGGCGAACTTGGCGGAATAGGCCATGATCGCCGTCGACTGGAGACCCGCGTCGTCGAGCGCATGGCGGATCGCGCCGACGCGTCCATCCATCATGTCGCTCGGCGCCACGATGTCGGCGCCCGCCCGCGCGTGGGAGACCGCTTCGCGGGCGAGCAGCGCGAGGGTGGCATCGTTGTCGACGTCGCCGTCGCGCAGCACGCCGCAGTGGCCGTGCGAGGTGTACTCGCAGAGACAGACGTCGGTGACGACGACGAGCTGCGGCAGCTCGCGCTTGAGCGCGCGCACGGCTTGCTGCACCGGGCCGTCCTCGCGCCAGGCCTCGGTCCCCTCCGCATCCTTGTGCTCGGGAATGCCGAAGAGGAGCACACCACCGACGCCCGCCTCCGCCGCTGCCTGCGCGTCGCGGAGCATCTCGTCGACAGAGGTCTGGCTCACCCCGGGCATCGACGCCACCGGCTGTCGGATGCCGGCGCCCGGCCGCACGAACAGCGGCAGCACGAGCTGCGACGGCACGAGCACCGTCTCGCGCACGAGGTTGCGGAGCGCGGCGGTGCGCCGGAGGCGACGAGGGCGGTAGTCGGGATACGACGGCATGGTGGTGAATCTACCTAGGAGCCGAAGTCGCGCGGATTTGGCGCGTGACGGCGTCGTGGCTTCTCTGTGCCAAGAGTTGCCCGTGACGCTTGCCGGCGTTATCCGACGGGTCACGCCCGCACAGAAGACGCGCAACCCCGGACGGGAGACGCACGACGCCGTAACGCACCCCGCCGGGGCACATCTCCGCCAGCTTTCGCACCCATCTCACTCGGGCTGCGGAGACGGCAGATGCTCCGCACGCCGCAGGCCCTCCAGGATCTCCGTCGCGCCTTCCCCACGGAGCTGGTTCGCCAGACGAATGCCGCTCAACGCCGGGTCGTCCGGATCGAGCGCGATGCTGCCGCGCACGATCCGCGTGCCGTCGATGGACGCGATCATGCCGTGCAGCAGGCCGCCTCCCTCGGACGTCGGCACCGCGAGCGCGCCGATCGGCACCTGGCACCCCCCCTCGAGCGCAGCGAGGAAAGCGCGTTCGGCGACGACGGCGCGCATCGTCGGCGCGTCGTTCATCGCATCGGCCAGGGCGCGAACCCGCGCGTCGTCCGTACGCACCTGCACCGCGATCGCCCCCTGCCCCGCCGCCGGCAGCCACGCCGGCGCGTCCAGGTAACAGGTGACGTGCTGGCGGGCGCCCAAGCGATGCAGGCCGGCAGCGGCGAGGATGGCGGCGTGCACGCGCCCTTCGTCGATCTTCTTGAGTCGCGTCGGCACGTTGCCGCGCAGCTCGGCCACCTCGAGGTCGGGGCGTGTCGCGAGCAGCTGCGCACGGCGCCGCAGGCTCGACGTGCCGATGCGCGAGCCGCGCGGCAGATCCGCCAGCGACTGCGCGAGGATGCGTCCGTTCACCACCAGCGCGTCGCGCGGATCCTCACGCTCCAGAACGGCCGCCACCACCAGCCCTTCGGGCGAATCGGTCGGCAGATCCTTCAGGGAATGCACCGCCAGATGCGTCTTGCCCTTGAGCAGATCCTGCTCGAGCTCCTTCGTGAACAGCCCCTTGGCGCCGATGGCGCTGAGCGGCTCGTCGAGCCGCTTGTCGCCGACCGTCCGATACGTGACCAGCTCGGAGGCGAGCCCCTGCGCCTCGAGCGCCGCTTGTACGAGGCGCGCCTGCCGGAGGGCGAGCTCGGAGGAGCGCGTCCCGATCCTGATGGTGGCGGGATCCGAAGGGCTGGGCACGCGGGAAAGCTAGCCGCCGAGCACGGCGGCGGCAGGGCGCGCCCGAGCGTTCAGCGCACGACGAAGTCCCGCGTGCCGTAATAGAGCTCGTCGTCGGCGATCATCGGCGAGCCGTCGATCTGGATCGACACGGGAAAGCCGCGCGCTCCGTCGTACAGTACATCCACGGTCGCGGCGTGCTCCGCGACTGCGTGGTCGATGACGCCGAACAGCCCGTCGACGCTCGGATAGGCCGGCGCGAACTGAGACGGCACGTCGGCGCCGGTGTCTTCGTACCGCCGGCTCTCCACCTGGCCATTCCGGACAGTCACGATCACCGGACGCGTCGTCTCGGGCGTGCAGAAGCAGCTCCGGCCAACGGTGATCTGATACGAGGCCGGCGCGAAACGCGCCCACCGCTGCTTCGCCGAGGCGAGGTCGAGCCGCTGGCGGCTGGAGGTGACCCCGTCTCCCGAGCATGACGCGACCGCGAGCATGATCATGGCGAATGCAGCGTGCGCGAGCTGTCTGAGGCGTGCCGACATCGTGACCGTCCGGAAGGGAGCCTATGCCGCCCAACCTGGCGTCATCCTACCGGGTCACGATCGCTGGCCGAGCGCGCCGACCACCGCGTCGACCAGCGCCGCGATCGACGCCGACTGGGCCTCGGCGGCAACCGGGATCCCCGCCGCGCGCACCGCTTCGGTGGTCACCGGTCCGATCGTCACCGCCGGCGCCCGCCGCGCCAGATCGGCGCCTACGGCGTCGACGTAGCCGCGCACCGCGGAGGCGGACGCGAAGGTGACGAAGTCCACGTCGCCGTGCGCCAGAGCGGCGCGCAGCTGCTCGCTCCCCGCCCCGTCCGACACCGCGCGGTACGCCGTCACGACGTCCACGGTGCAGCCAAGAGCGCGCATCCCCTCCGGCAGCACCGGTCGCGCGCCCTCGGCGGCCACGTACAGCACGCGGGTGCCGCGCACGTCGTCGCGCGCCGTCAGCGCCTCCAGCACCGCCTCGGCGACGAAGCGGGCGGGCATCACGTCGGCGTCCAGCCCGCGCGCGAGCAAGGCGTCCCGCGTCGCCGCGCCGACGCAGGCGATGCGCACACCGGCGAG
>JABFYH010000075.1 GCA_013361335.1 Gemmatimonadaceae bacterium
TACTTTCCGAGGCTCCACTCCGTGGGGCCTGTAGCTCAGGTGGTTAGAGCGCACGCCTGATAAGCGTGAGGTCGGTAGTTCAACTCTACCCAGGCCCATGCGTGACCTGAAACGCGAAAGGGCACATCGACCGAGGTCGATGTGCCCTTTCGCCGTTCCATGCTGCCGTCAGACCGTCAGACCGTCCGACGCTCCGGCTGGTTACTTACAGGCCGGCTCGCCGTCGCCCGCCGTGCTCACCACCGTGTTCACCGTGTTCACGCCGATGCCGCACGTGAAGTTCGGGATCTGCGAGTGCGTCACCGTCGCCGTCCAGTAGCCCGCGCCCGGCACGATGATCGGCGTGCTCACCCCCGTCGACGGCTTGAACTTCACCTTGGTCGTGTCGTAGTCGGTGTACTTGCCCGAATCCGAGAAGTACGCCTCTTCGGCCGTCACCAGGTTCCGGAGGTCCGACTTCATCGCGGCCGTGTAAGCCTTGGTCTTCGTATTGGCGAACTTCGGGATCGCGATCGCGGCCAGAATGCCGATGATCACGACCACGATCAGCAGCTCGATGAGCGTGAAACCCTTGCGCATGTTCTTCATTGGTGAGACTCCTTGGAGGGACGAGCTCGAGGCGGGAACCGACGACATCGTCGGCCGGATTTTGGTGTGCTCGTGTGCCCCCCGCAAAAGCAAGCGCCGGGCCTGCCAGTTGTTTATCTGCAACGCATTGCCGCACAACGAGTTGCCGATTAACGGCACCCGCCGACGCCACGATTGCATGGTTGAATTATGCAATTGCTCGGGCGGGTTGCGTGCCTCCGCAGCTCGTCCCGGACGGCCCGAAACTGCCCGGATTCATGGCTCGATCGCCTCGAAGAACATCCCCGACGGCGCATCCTGGGCTCCGATCCCGGTCACCAGCCTGAAGAGCGCCCGGGACAGAACCGCCCGGTCACCAGCCTCCATCGATTCCAGCACGCGCTGCAGGCGAAGCTGAAACGCCTCGGGCGCGGTCTCGACCACCATCGCCCCGGTCGGCGTCAGGGTGAGCTCGACGCGGCGCGCGTCCTCGGCGGCGCGCCGCTTCTGCAGGAGCTTGCGTCGCACCAGGCGTCCGACGACGACCGACACCGTGCTCTGATGCGTCATCGTCAGCTCGGCGAGGTCGCGGATGGACAGGTTGGGCGACCGGCGCACCTGCGACAACACGAAGAGCTGTGCGGCCGTGACCCCGTGCGCGTGCTGCATCTGGCTGGATGCCGAGTGCAGCGCATTGACGAGGCGTCGCAGCGAATTCAATACGGAGCCGACCGACTCGCTCCCATCCTGCGACGTCGCGGAACGTGCGAAATCATCACCCATCGCTCCACCTTAATGTCCAGGCGATGACATTAAAAGGGTGATGCCGCGGAAGCCCGCACGCGTTCCGGTATTCGCGGCCTGGTGGCAACGACCGTCCACCGGCCGTCGTCGCGCTGCCGGAGCTCGGCGACGGCGAAGGTGGTGTCCCGATCCGCGCCGACCGCCACCCCGTTCGGGTTGGACGCGATGGTGGCCACGTAATCCACCGTCGCCTCACCGGCCTTTGCCGACTTCGGCGCCTCGGTGACGGTGAGCCGCCGCGTCCCCACCGGCACGCGCCACCCACGCCGCAGCGCATGCGTCGGAAAGGAGTCACCGACGATCGGGATCCACCCGCCCATCAGGCGCGCCGAGACGTTTTCCAGCTTGCCCGTGCACCACCCTGGGTCGCTCACGACGCCTTTCGACGTGTCCCGCAGCACCAGCCAGCCGGCGACGACGAGGGGCTTCCAGTTGCCGACCTGGTCCCGAACCGCGGCCGAGTCCACCGGAGAGCCGAGCTTCGCGATGACCTCGGCGCAGGAGAACCACGGCGGACCGTCCTGCCACACCCGGGCGAACACGGTCGTCGTGTCGATCCCCGGCGTCGCCGCCTTGAGGGCATCGAGGGCCTCGGCACGGCTCGGACCCGGGTGGCAGGCCGTCAGGGCAAGCCAGCTCACCAGGACGGCGACGGAGATGCGGCGCTTGCGGTCGTACATTGCGCCCTCCCCATGCGAGGGCCGTTCCACCCGACGGCAATCCTGTGATCCAGCGCACAAATGCATGGACTTTGCATCTCTGTCGATGCTGCATATCCGAACCATGCACCCGTGCCGAGCGATGGAACTGCGCGACAGCGAAGCGGACGGCACCCCGAGCTTTCTGGACGGCACCCTGCGCCGCTGGGAAGTCCGCGAGATCAACCAGCCCATCCTGCCGGATCGGGCCGGGCTGCTGGCCCCGCCCGAATTCTCCGGCGGGTGGCTGCTATTCACCTGCGGCACCGAACGGCGCCGATTGGCACCGCTCCCGCCAGGGTGGCGGCAGGCGCCCGAAGCGCAGCTCAGACGGTGGTGCGACGACGCGGCGCCGGCGCGCAAGATGTCCTGACGCGGGAGTCCGCCGTTCATTCATAAATGAACGGTACATGACTTGCCCGACGACGTGGGCGCCGACGCAGGCGAATGGAGCCCACTACCGAGGACGCGAATGGCGCTTCGCACATACAAGGAATCGGACGGCACGGAATGGCGCGTGTGGCGCGTCGTGGCTGATTCCATCGGCTTCTCCACCCTCGACGAGCCCTATCGCGAGGGATGGTTGTGCTTCGAGCGCACAGACGGAAGCGACCGCCGCCGGTTGTCCCTGACCCAGGTGCCCGACGAGTGGGAGGTCCTCGACGATGGCCGGCTCGAGGCGCTGCGCCAGTTAGCCGAACCGGCGATGCGCCGGTGGACGCCCACGGGCGTCGATACGGGCTCGATGGGGCGCGACAGGGGGCCGGCCCGCTAGCCCAGCGCACGCGCCACCTGCGTCGCCGCGCGGCGGCCGGTGGCGATCGCGCCGTGCACGGTGCCGGTGCGTCCCTCGGCATCCGTTGCTTCTCCCGCGAAGAAGAGTGTCCGCCGCACCGGGCGTGACAGCGTCGCCGCCGCATCGCTCCCGCCGACGAGCGCATAGCTGTACGCGCCCCGCGCGAACGGATCGCCGCACCAGTCATGGTGAAAGGTGGCCACGACGTGCCGCCGCAGCGTCCGTCGATCGAGGCCCAGCGTGTCCGCGAGCGAGACGATCGCACGCGACGGGATCTCTCTCGGCACGCGCCCCAACGCAATCGCCGACGGCCCGCCCGCCCAGCCGATCACGAGACCGGAGCGCACGGGGAAGGAGGTCCACCACACCGGCACGTCCACGCCGCGCCCCATCAAGAACGTCGCATCCTCGAGCTGGCGCTGCCGACGCTCGCCGAGGAGCTCGACCAGCGGACGGTCGAGCAGCACCCCGACGCGCTGGACCTGGCCCATCGCGACTCCGGCGGCCGCGTCGCGGATCGTGTCGACTTCCGGCGTGAACCGAATGGCGCCGCGCCCACGGGCGTTCGCATGCAGGAGCGACACGGGCAGCGTCACGACGGCAGCCTGGGCCTGCACGATCCCCGCGCTCGCGCCGCGAGTGTGGACGCTCACCCGACCGGGTGTCCACTCGATCGTGTGGGCGATCGTGCCGAGGTGGACGCGCGAGGCAATCGGGCTCGCCAGCCAGGTGGGCACGGCGTCGTAGCCGGTGATGATCCGTCCGATGCGCTGCGACTCGGGCTCGGCGGCGGGGTTGCCACCCTCCGCGATCGCCCGCTCGCTGATGCGGTCGACCTCCGCGGCGTGGAAGCCTTCGACGAACTCGCGCGCCAGCGTCCGAGCGTCAGCGAAGCGGTGACCACCCGGACGCTCGGCAAGCAGTGCCGAGAGCGGACGATCGGGCGCGCGCTTCGGATCGGCCTTGCCGAGCACGCGGTCGAGACCCGCCCAGAAATCGACGTCGCGAGTGAGGCGCCCATGCGCGGCGCGCCATCGGCTGCCACTGATCTCCACCGCGATGAGCCCCGCGGCGTCGGCGATGTCGCGCACCTGCGGCGCGTCACCATGCAGGAACTCCGCGCCGAGCTCGATGGGAAGGACGCTGCGTGCGTCGCGATGCGTGTACACGCGGCCGCCGATGCGGTCGCGCCCCTCGAGCACGAGCACACGGACGCCGACATCGTCCAGCTGCCGCGCGGCAGCCAATCCTGCGACACCGGCGCCGATGACGACGACGTCGGTGCGCGTGTTGGGCGACGATGTCCTTCGGGCTCGTTCAGGCATTGCGGCGCGTGCGGCGAGAACCGTGCCTCGCCCTGGCGGTCGTCGAGCTCAGAGGCCGCGACGGCCGTCCCGCTGCCGGCTCACGTCGAACAGCGTGCCGATGCTGAGCACGACGAACGGTCGACGCGGCAGTACCGCACTGCGCGCGAATGGCGCACCGACGTCCACGCGAACGCTGCTCACCGCGCCATTCGCCGACAGGAGGCGGAAGCGCGCGCCGGCGACGCCGGCGCCGAGTCGGTGGTCGGGCACGCCGTTGACCTGCCAGCGATACGAGCCGGCGACGAATGCCCCCGCGTCGACGACGGACGCGGCGCCGACGGGGAAGAGATGGACCGCGCGCTCCACCGAGCCGGCGACGTTGGTGCCGCCGCGTAGCACGTACGGCCGCACCGCCGGCGCCGTGTAGTCCGCGAGCGGGAGCAACGACAGCGCCCTGATGTCCGGGTCCACCTCGAACAGGCGCTCGCCCGTCAGGCGTGCCGCCCACATCCCCCGCCACGCCTGCTGGTACCATCCCGTCGACAGCCGCGCGATGTGATTGGCGTCGACGTCGTGGCCCGCATAGCCGGACGCCCACCCATCGACGGTCACGAGACGGCCGCGTGCGGGAATCCAGACGCGCCCCATCCACGCGTCGAGCTTGAGCGCAGGGGTGCGCGCGTCGCGCTCGTAGCCGGCGCCCAGCACCCCGTCCGCCTCCCATCCCAGCGGCACGTCGAGGAAGCCGCGGCCGGGCACGACCCAGCTCGCCGTGTCGTAGCGCGCCGTCCGGCGAAGGAGTCCGACGTCGGCGCCGAGAAAGCTGCGCACGTGCGGCATGACCGGTGAGGCGCTCAGCGCCATGCGCCGCGACGGCGAGACGGCGGCCACGCTGTCGAACTCCGCGCCCACGAGCAGCGTCGTGACGACGCTGCTGCCGCTGCCGCTGCCGACACGCCGCCCGACGAGCATCGCGCCGCGCAGCGCGTGGAGCGAGCGCTCGCTGCCGCCCGTATCGGCGAAGGACAGCCGCGAGACGCTCGCTTCGGCGCGCCAGCGATCGAACACGCTGTACTCGTGGTTGCGGAGCCCCAGACGGAGGGTGTGCGCGCCGCCAAGCCTCGCGAGCCGCGCACTGCCTTCCACGTCGCGGCCGAAGAGCCACGGGTCGACGATGGTGATCCCGGCACCTGTACCGCGCGTGGACATCTCGCTCGTCACCGCCACCGTGCGGCTGGTGCCGAAGAGGTTCTTCTCCTCGACGCCGACCGAGAGCGCATTCGAGCTCCGGAGCCGCGCCGTGGGACGCAGCGTCCAAGCGTCGCGGGTACGGAGCACGAGCCCCACCGTGCCCGGCGGACCGCAGCGCTGCGCGAGGAGCACGGCATCGGAGTAGATGCGCTGGCGCCGCAGACGGCGCATCGTCTCCCCCACGAGGAGCGTGTCGACCGTATCGCCCGGCGCGAAGAGCAGCTGCCGCCGGATGGTGCTCTCGCGCGACGTCGAATGCAGACCGGCTGCACGCTCGGCCGGTCCCGGGAGGTGCGGGCCGTCGGTGACGATGACCAGCGACGTGATGCGTGCGCCACTCGCCGCCGCCAGCGCGCCGCGCGATTCGACGAGCGCGCACTCGTCCGCGCGAGCGCTCGAGGCGCCGGCGCCGAGCGCGATCACGGAACCGACGAGCAGGGGAAAGGAAAGGAGTCGCAGCGGGGTCGGCGGTGGGGGCCGGCGGAGCGCGGCACGCGGGTGAATGGCGATCGCCGAGCGTGCGGGCGACCCGTGAAGTGTGTCAGCGTGGGCCTGCGCACACAAGCGCCAGCCCGGCCTTACGGCTCCCGGAGCTCGATCTCTCCCGTGGACGCCACCGCGGGCGCTCCATCCGGCGTCAGGGTCAACGTCAGACGGTACCGTCCGCCGGGCAGGTTGCCGAGGTCGAGCGACACAGCGTGCGGAGCGACGCCGGAGGCCGCACTGCGCGCATCCGTCCACCGGATCCGCAGCGGCGTGTCCTGGTCGCCGAGGCCAAGCCGCTGACGGGCGCTGCGGAACCAGCTGCGATCGATCCGCTCCACGGTCACGGCCACGTCCACCGACTCGCCACCCTCGGCGAGCCCGTAGGTCTCCCAGAAGATGCCCAGCGGGCGGTCGCGACTGACCGTGTCCCCCGGAATGGCGCGCGCCAGCGCCGAGTCGAGCACGGGGGCCGGCTCGGCACCGGGGCGGTAGAGCAGCAGGTCGGAGAGCGCGACGCGAACGCCACCGGTGTCCGGGCGAAAGAGCATCCGCCGCCGCGCGAGGGTTCCCGTCGTCGTATCGGTCACCTCGATGCCGACGAGGCGGGGCGCCGAGGGCAGCCGCAGCGCCGTCGTGCCGACGCGCAGCGAGTCCGGTGGGCCGACGACCGTGTGCTGGTCGTCGAGCGCCGCGGCCAGTCGGCTGATCGGGTGCGCAAGGGAATCGTCGGCGGTGGCATAGGCGGCGACGACGAGCACCGAATCACCGCGCCGGAAGCGCGCGAGCTGTGCCGAGATCGGGGCGATACGGCGAACATGGATCGGCGCGAAGCGGGACTCGCCGTAGCGCGAACGCAGATCCCAGCCGTCGTCTCCCCCGCTGGCCAGGGAATCGAGCAGCGCCTCCTGCGGGGCGAAGGCGAAGCTCGGCGACGGGTCGTGCCCGATCACGCTCGGCTCGCCCGCCGCGTAGGTCCCCCCGGTCTGCTCCACCCGGCCCCACACGTTGGGCCAGCCGTACCGGAGCAGGAGCTCCTCGGCGTCCTTCCCCCAGCTCAGGTTGTGCGGTGTGCGCGACCGCTCGGCGAGCCACGCCTGCACGCGTCGCGTGAAGAACTCGTTGCGCCACTCGTTGGCCGGTGCCGCGAGGCGTGGCCACCCGAGGAGCCAGTAGCGTCGTTCCATCGGTGCGCGGTCCGCGCAGGGCAGCTCCTCGTACCGCTCACGTGAATCGCTGGGAAGGAGCGTATGGATGTCCGTCCACTGACAGCGCGTCGCCTCGTCCATGCCGGCCAGCGCGGCGGCGAAGGCCGAGTCGGCGAGGGCGGCGTCTCCGCGCACGTGAGCCGCGTATCCCAGCAGGGCATCGCACCACCAGCGGGTGGAGCGGCAGCCGCGGGCCACGGTGTCGGCCGCGTCGGTACGGCGGGCGTCGACGCGATAGTGGACTCGCATCCCGGCCAGCCAGTCGTCGCCCGGGTGCAGCTCGGCCAGAGTGTCGAGCTGCGCGATCAGCTCCGCGCGACGCCGGGTGGTGGCCTCGTTCTCGGGGGGGAGGGGAGGGGCGGTCTCGTCGTACCACCAGCAGTACCGGCCCAGGCGGACCTCGCACCGCCCCCCCGAGCCGCCTTCCCAAGGGAGGTTGGATCGTCGGGCCCGCTCGAAGCTCGCCTGGGCGTCTCTGGCCCGTCTGGCGTCGCGGGCCGAATCCGCCGCCTCGATGGCGGCTAGCCGAGCCGCCGGTGTGGGGGCCAGGGAGGCAGTCTGGAGCTGCAATGCGATGACGAGCGGGACCAGCGGCATCGATCGACCTCCGGATCAGCATTCGACCCCGCGACGGGGCGCGGCGTCATCGAGGCCGGGCGTCGCAGGAGACGCGCCGTGGCGATTTGCGTCGGGTTGCGGCCATTTGCCATGGCGTGCCCGGCCGTGACGGGAGGGGAGGGCCGATTGTCATTATATCGACGCGTCCCCTCACCCCGCACATCGCCGTGCCGAACACCTGTCCCCAGTGCCACGCCGAGTACGGCGACGAGCTTCAGGTGTGCCCCACCGACGGGGCGCAGCTGGTCGTCGCGCCGCCGGCCGGTGACCCCTTGATCGGCCGGCTCCTGGCCGACCGGTACAAGGTGCTGCGCACGATCGGTGAAGGCGGGATGGGCCGGGTATATCTGGCCGAGCACGTGCGGATGGGCCGCCTGAGCGCGGTGAAGGTCATGAGCCCGGCGCTCGCCCCGACGGCCGACGCGATCGGCCGGTTCAACCGTGAGGCGGCGAACGCGAGCCGCATCAATCAGTCGAACGTCGCGGCCATCTACGACTTCGGTGAGACGGAGGACGGCACCCTCTATCTCGCGATGGAGTACGTCGAGGGCGAGACGCTGACGGCGGTGCTCCGCCGCGAGGGTCCGTTCTCGCCGACACGGGCCGCCGAGATCACCGGACAGATCGCCGACGGCCTGACCGCCGCGCATCATCTCGGCATCGTGCACCGCGACCTCAAGCCCGACAACATCCTCGTCACGCGCAGCCACGACGGGCGGGAGTGGGTGAAGATCGTCGACTTCGGGATCGCGAAGACAACGCAGGCCGCCGAGCCGGAGCAGAACGTCACCTCGCTCGGCGTCGCCGTGGGGACGCCGGAGTACATGAGCCCCGAGCAGATCGCCGGCGAGCAGCTCGACGGCCGCACCGACCTGTATTCGCTCGGTCTCGTGCTGTTCAACATGCTGACGTGCGCGCTGCCACATCCCGCGCTGACGTCGAAGCAGTCGCTGGTGCAGCGCCTGACGGCGCGCCCGCGCACCCTCGCCGACGTCCGCCCCAACGTGTCGTGGCCCGCACGTCTGCAGGTGGCGCTCGATCGCGCGCTGGCGCCGGAGCCCGGCGACCGCTTCCGCACGGTGGGCGAGCTCGCCGCGGTCGTGCGCGCGGCGGTCGGCGCGCCATCGGCCAGCGGCGCGGCGACGCAGATGATGACGCCACTGTCGGTGGACGCGGTCGCGACGCGGCCGGTTCCCTCGCGACCGGTGGCGGCACAGAAGCGTTCCTCACGCGGACCCCTGATCGCTGCCGCCGTGCTCCTGGCGGTGACCGGCGGACTCGCGGTACGTCCGCCCGACGCGCTCCGCGGATTTCTGAAGGTCTACAACGTGTCGCTTCCCACCGCGACGGCGGCGGGCCAGCCGGCCGGCCGGCCTCCGGCGGCGGACTCCGTGACCCAGTCCGGGCTCACGGCCGCACCGACCACCGCGGCCACGGGCGACAGCACGTCACGCACGCCCACGGACAGCGCCGCACGCGCCGCGGCCGGCGACTCCCTGTCGCCCCTCGGCCGGCACGGCGCCATGCATCTGGGCGCGCTCGGCGATTCGACCGAAAGCGTCGGTGCGCCCGGGACGCAGACGGCGGAACAGGATGCGCGCGAGGTGATGGTGCACGTGGCGAAGGCGCGCGAGCTGTCGCGCACCAACATGCTCAAGGGCGCGGGCATGGAGCTCCGCACCGCGTACGAGGAATATCGGATCTTCCTCACGGAGCACGCCGCGGCCCCACAGACGGCCATGCTGCGGCAGGAGCTGCAGTCGGCGATGGACGAGGGGCTCGCGGCCTGCGCGGCAGCCCGCGATTCGGCTGCGGCGAGGGGTGGCCCGAAGCTTCGCTGCCAGCATCCGGCGAAGACGGGGATCCTGCTCGACGATTCGGACGACACCGGCGGGACGCCGGCGGCGCCGTCACCCTGACGCGCCGAGGATCACCGGAACAGGACGTACAGCAGCACCGCCATCTCGAGCGTGGCAGCGACCACGCCGAAGACCACCGCCGCGCGGATGTCGCGCCGGGTTTGCGCCTGATCTTCGCGCGGTGGCCGCTGGTCGGACATGTGTAAAGCCTAGCGGCCGCGGGCGCGTTCGGCGAGCGGCGTGTGATTCGATCCACCCTGCGGCTGCGATGCGGCCGCGCTGGAGACTCTGCTTGGAAGCTCAACCCACGGCGGGAACGTCCCTCCCCGCGACCGATGCCGCGGCGCTCGACCGTCTTCGACGGTTCGGCGGTGCGACGCTGCTCGGCAAGATGATCGATCTGTTTCTGGTTGCGGCTCCCGAGCGGATCGAGGCGGCCTCGCGCGCCAGGGTCGCCGGCGATGCGGAGGGTGCGGAGCGGGCGCTGCACTCCCTCAAGTCGAGCTCCGCGCAGCTCGGGGCGCTGCGAATGCAGCGGCTCAGCGAACAGGGAGAGCAACGGGCACGTGCGGGATTGCTGGACGAGGTGGCACAGGTGACGGCGGCGCTGGACGAGGAGCTCGCGCGGGTGCGCGAATGGCTCCTCGATGCGCGTGAACAGGGAGCGGCATGACCACGATCGCGATCGTCGAGGACAACGCGGACAACCGCCTGCTGCTGCAGGCGATCCTCGACGGACTGTACGAGCTGGTGGAGTACGAGAACGGTACGGATGCCCTGGCCGGCCTCGCGGCCTCCCTCCCGGATCTCGTGCTGCTCGACATCTCGCTACCGGGGATGGACGGCAACGAGATCCTGTCGAGAATCCGGGCTGACGATGTGTTGAAGGGGCTGCCGGTGATCGCCCTCACCGCCCACGCCATGTCAGGCGACCGGGAGAAGTATCTGGCGGCGGGGTTCAACGACTACATTACGAAGCCGATCGTGGACGAGACGATCCTCCTCTCCGCGATCGACCGCTGGCTGACCTCGACCCAGGGTCGCCGCGGTTGAGCGGACCCTGCCGTTGACGGGAGGGTAGCACCCCGCGGGGTGACGCCCACGCTCGGCCTCTCGTCCTCGAAGTACCTGCCTGCCGTTCACCGTCCAAATCCATGAAGAAGCTCACTCCCGCCATCCAGCGGCTCATTCTCGCATTCACCACCGGCCTCTTTCTCGCCTGCGCTGCGCACGTGAGCGGGCAGGGCACGATTCCGGTCGTCGAGATGGCGCCGTAGCCAGCAACGTGCTCACGCCTCCCGCAGCGCTGCCATCGGCGTCTCGCGGAACACGTCGCGTCCCGTGAGCATCCCGATGCTGACGGCGATGCCGATCATCAGCAGCGCCACGACGAGTGCCGGCGCGAGCGCGGGCGAGAAGGGCTGCTTGAACACGTAGTGCATGAGCCCCCACGCTCCCCCGACGCTCAGCACCACGCCGACCAGACTCCCCAAGCCACCCAGCAGCAGGTACTCCGCGAGCATGATGCGTCCGACCTGACGCTTCGTCGCGCCGAGGACCTTCAGGAGCACACCCTCACGGAGCCGCTCGCGGCGCGTCGCGCTCACCGCGCTGAAGAGCACCGGGATGCCGAGCGCCAGGCTCAGCGCCGCCATGAAGCGGATCGCCGCCGTCACCTTGCCGAGCAC
>JABFYH010000160.1 GCA_013361335.1 Gemmatimonadaceae bacterium
CGCGCGTCGACGCCCCGCGCCCGCAGCGCGAGCGCCAGATCGCGCAAGTGCAGCTCGATCCCGCCGAGCCGCGGCAGGAACCAGTCGCACACCAGCGCTACGCGCATCAGGCGGTCGTCATCGCACGAGGCGCAGCGCGACGTCGACGACGTAATCGCGCCGGACGCCACCCGCGAAATCCGCGTTCCGCACGCGTTCGGCGCCGCCCCGCCAGGTCAGCATCCAGCCCGGACGCAGCTCCGTGATCGCGGAGACCACGATCCGATCGCGCAGCTCGTTCGTCGCCGGACCGAGTCGGCGGATGCCGAAGAACGAGCCCTGCTCCACTGCCACGTAGTCCGCGCGGCTCATGATCGCGCTCACCACCTCGACGGTGCCGCGGAGTCCCTGGTCGGGGTGCCAGCCGATCTCGCCGCCGAACGACTTGGCGTCGGGACCGAGCTCGTCCCCCAACAGGCGCCCGCGCGTCGTGATGCCATTCGACAGCGACCCGTGAGTGTACGTCCGCACGCCCGTGTGCTTCGCGCTCACCCGCGCCGAGATGCGCGATCCGGCGACCGTCGGCAGCTCGGCGCCGAAGGTCTGCGCACCGTCCCACGTGAAGATCGTCGGAATGCGGTGCACGTCGAAGTCGTCGATCAGCAGCTCGGTCGTGAGGACGAGGCCACCCAATGCGCCGCTCCGCCAACGACCGTCCACCCCGAGCAGCTTGTCCGAGTCGACGTCCAGCGCCCGCGTCGTGTCGGTGTAGTTGTGGCCGCGGAAGATGTCGACGAAGGGGAGGAAGTCGACGATCCGCGTGCCCAGCCCCGACGCACGGCCCCCTGCCCCCCCGTAATGGTTCATGAAGGTGGCGCCGAGCTCCAGCGAGCGCCGCGGTTGCACGCTCACCTTGTAGGCGAGCAGCTTCGACATCGATCGCACCGCGCTCGGCCCGAGCTCCGCAACGAGCAGCGTGCCCTGGGTGGGGCCCAGGGCGCCGAGGAAGCCGGGCATTCGAAAGGGGGCGTCGCTGGAGAGGGCGACGAGGTCGAGGGCGGGACCGTCGGAGGCGAGAAAGAGCCCGTCGGCTCGGTGCTGCGCCCACGCGACCTGTTGCCGCCCGATCGACAGCGCGACGTTCCGATAGCGCGCACGGCCACCGCCCAGGAGCAGCTCGCCCTTCCATGACGGTGCGGCGGTGGTGCGGGCATCGCGTGCCTCGATGCGCTCGGTCGCGTTGAAGGCGAGCCAGGACGCCGGGGACAGCTCGTGCGAGAGCTCGAGCGCCGCAATCTGGCCCGTCACCGCGGGCACGCCCAGCCGCCGTTCGGCGAGTGGACTGATCGTCGCCTCGAGCGACCGGGTGATCGACCCCGAGAAGCCTCGGCGCGGCGCATCGGTGCTGCTCAGGGCGAGCCCCGAACCGTCCGCCAACGGCTCGAACGCCTTCTGCTGCGCAAGCGCCTCCTCGTCGAATCGCCTGGCCAGGCGAGCCAGCGGTCCCGACACGAGCGGCGGCGCTCCGCCGGCGCCCTTGCCCGCGAGCGCGACGCGAACGATGCGCGCCAGCTCGCGGCGGGAATACGGTCGCTGCCCGATGATCACCGAATCGAGGGCGCCGAGCGCCGCCAGCCGGTCGATGTCGAGATACGCCGGGTCGCTCAGGGGCACCGCGGCGGCGCCCTGCGCGGTTGCGGTCATGAACGGAAGCGCGCCGCAGAGCAGCACCAACATCGCCGTCCGCCGCCGAGACCAGCGGAAGTGCATGTGCGCGTCCACCCGCGACGTCAGCGCGGCGGTCGAGCCGGAAATGCCGCGCGGAGCATCGCGTCGAGGCGATCGCGAAAGCGGGTGAAGCTGAAATGCTCCTCGAAGCGGGCTCGCCCGGCCTCGCCCATCGCGCGCCGCCGGACGCTGTCACCCAGCAGGGAGATCACCGCCTGCGCGACCGCCTCGCGATCCGTAGCCGGTACGAGCATGCCGGTCACGCCGTCGTTCACCAGCTCGCCCCCTGCGTCGCCGTCGCCGGCGATGCAAGGAACACCGGCGCGCATCGCTCGCAGGTAGGCGACGCCCGATCCCTCTTCGCGGCCCGGCAGCGCGAAGCCTCCCGCCTTGACGAGCATCGCCTCGAGCGTCGCCTCAGAGACGAGCCCGGTGAAGCGGACGCTCCCCGCAAGCCCCAGCCCGTTCGCCTTTGCCTCGAGGCGCTTCACGTCATCGCCGCGCCCCACCAGCGCGAGGCGCGCGTCGGGGCGGCGACCCAGGATCGTCGGCCACGCCTCGAGCAGCTCGTCATGCCCGCGCGTCCGCTCCGCCACCGTCATGCGCGAGGAGATGACGATCGTGCGCGGCGTGATCGAGCTGACGAGCGCGCCGTCCACCGCCGATCCATCCGGCTCCGGCAGGAGCGCCGGCGGCAGCACGTCGGGCAGCGGTGTGTCGGGATGCACGTCGGCCACGCGTCGCGCGGCGTACGCCGAGCTGGCGACGCGAAGGGTCGCCTTGGCGAGCGCGCGTCGCCGCGACGCATCGATCCCGGGATCCCACGCTTCCGCCCCGTGCACCAGCACGGCGTAGGGCCGTCGCATGGCCGTCGGGATCGACCACTGGGCCGTCGCGACGCCCAGGTGGTTGTAGACGACGCAGTCCGCGCGCCGCCCACCCGCCATCAGCCGCGCGGCGAAGAGCGCGCGCTGGGCGAGCGATGCATCGGCCCTGCCGTCCTGGTCGGGGAAGACGGTGATCGTCCGACAGTGCGGCGCGAGCTCGGTGAGCGCGCGTTCCAGCACCGCACCCGCGTACGAGACGTCGTCGTCGAGGGTGCCGCGCTCGACGAGGCCGAGCAGCGTGGCGGGAAAGCCCGGCGCACGGTCGTACGCCGGTGCGACGTCCGGATCGGCGATCACCGTCACTGGGCCGCGGCGGCGCGCGTGTCGGGACGGACGTCGGCGCCGGCCTGCTCCAGCCGTCCGCGAAGCCGCTCGGGAAGCCGCGCGCGGATCACCATCTGCTCTCCTTCCGTGCGCTGCTCGAGCACCTCGCCATGCTCGTGGATCTCCGCCAGCAGCCGCCCGTCGCGCGGCGACAGCCACACCTCGGCGATCGGCCGGCGGGCGCGCATCGCGTGCCGGAGCGATCGGCGCAGCGGGTCGAGCCCGTGCTCCGTCGTCGTCGAGACGAAGATGGCGTTGGGCACGAGCGCAGTGACGCGCTCCTGCATCGCGAGCAGTGCCTCCTCGCTCAGGAGATCGATCTTGTTGAAGACGAGCAGTACCGGCTGTTCCGCCAGGCCGAGCTCCATCAGCACCTGGTCCACCACCATGCGCTGCTCTTCCCAGAGCGGATGGCTGGCGTCGACGACGTGAAGGAGCAGATCGGCGTCGCGCGTCTCCTCGAGCGTGGCGCGGAACGAGGCGACGAGGTGGTGCGGCAGCTTGCGGATGAAGCCCACGGTGTCCGTCACCAGCACGTGCGAGTTCTCGCCGAGATCCACCTCGCGCGTCAGCGGATCGAGCGTCGCGAACAGCCGGTCCTCGACGAAGACGTCGTTCGCGCCGGTGAGCCCGCGCAGGATCGACGACTTGCCGGCGTTGGTGTAGCCGACGAGCGACGCCTTGAACGCGCCGGCCCGCGACTGCCGCTGCACGGCGCGATTCTGCTGCACGTGCACCAGCCGCTCCTTGAGGAGCTTGATGCGGTGGTTGATGAGCCGGCGGTCGCTCTCGAGCTGCGTCTCGCCGGGGCCGCGCACGCCGATGCCGCCGCGGAACTTCTCGAGGTGCGTCCACATGCGGGTGAGGCGTGGCAGGGTGTACTCGAGCTGCGCGAGCTCGACCTGCATCTTCGCCTCGCTGCTCCGCGCCCGCGTCGCGAAGATGTCGAGGATCAGCTCGGCCCGATCCACGACGCGCGTGCCGACCACGTCCTCGACGTTCTTCCCCTGACTGGGGGAAAGCTCGTCGTCGAAGATGATGAGCGAGGCGTTGGTGGAGCTCACCATCGCCTTGAGCTCCTCGATCTTGCCCTTGCCGAGGTAGGTGCCGGGATGCGGGCGGTCGAGCTGCTGGGTGAGCTCGCCGACCACCTCGGCGCCCGCGGTGTCGGCGAGCCGCTCGAGCTCCCGCAGATGCTCGTCGAGCGCCTTGCGGGCGCCGGCCCGCTTGAGCGGCGCTCCCACGAGGAGGGCGCGCTCGGTCGGGGCACCGACGGTGATCAGATCGCGTGAGATGTGCTGTGTCCTGGTAGAGGTGAGCCGTGAACCGCTCACCGTTCACGGTTCACGGTTCACCGTCAAAGCTATTGGCGGCTCGCGCCGCCGAACGCCGTGAACCGGCCCGTCGCGCTATAGGGCACCGTGAAGTTACCCACGACCGTGCCCACCGTCACGTCGCCGTTCACCCGGTAGGGCACGGCACCGCTGTTCAGGAGCTGCCGCCCCGCCGCGCCGATGCCGGCGTAGGTGAAGCTCACCGGGACCGTCACCGTCGTCGAGTCGCCCGACTGGACGGTGAACTGGCTGTCCAGCGTGCCCGCGGCGAGGTTCACGTTGTTCCCGCTGTCGCCCACCTGCACGGTGTACGAGAGCCGAGTCGCGTCCAGCCGATACCCATTCGGGTTGTACACGTTGAGCTTCACGGCGAGCTGGCCGCCGGTGAGCCCCACGCCCTGCACGGCGACGTCCTTCAGGTTGACGATCGGCTGCTGGAAGGCCGCCTTGCCCAGCGCGCTGCAGCCCGCGGTGATCGCGATCGCGGCCGTGGCCGCACTCAACACCAGTCGACGCATCCTTCACTCCTCCGTTGATGGTTCGCGCTCCGGCGACGTGCCGCCCTGCGCGCGGGCCCGCAGCTCCTCCCACCACGCCAGCCGCTTCGCAATCTCCTTCTCGAAGCCGAAGGGGCCGGGCTCATAGAACGTCGAGCCGGCCAGCTCGTCGGGCAGGTACACCTGCGGGATGTATGCCTCGGGGACGTTGTGCGCGTACTGATACCCCTCGTGATACCCCAGTTCCTTCATCAACCGCGTGGGGGCGTTGCGGATGTGCAGCGGGACCTGCGCCGCCGGATGCGCCTGCGCCGCCTCGAAGGCGGCGTTCAACGCCCGGTAGCTGCTGTTCGACTTCGGCGCCGTCGCGAGATAGATCACCATCTGCGACAGGGGAAGGTAGCCCTCGGGCGCGCCGAGCATGTGATACGCGTCACGCGCGGCGACGGCGAGCTTGAGCGCCTCGGGGTCGGCGAGCCCGATGTCTTCCGCGGCCATCGCGATCGCTCGCCGGAAGATCACCATCGGGTCCTGTCCCCCATCGAGCATGCGCGCCATCCAGTACAGCGCCCCCTGCGGATCGCTCCCGCGCAGCGACTTGTGGAAGGCGCTGAGGATGTTGTACGTCTCCTCGCCGCCCTTGTCGTAGTGCGAGAAGCGGAGCTGCGCCGCCTCGCGCACCACCGCTTCGGTGACATGCCCGCCCGCTCCGACGTGCGTCGCCGCCGCCTCGAGGATCGTCAGCGCGCGCCGCGCGTCGCCGTCGGCATCACGCGCGAGAAGCGCGACGGCCTCGTCGTCGACCCGCAGGCCCATCGTGCCGAGACCGCGCTCCGGGTCGGTCAACGCGCGGCGAATCAGCGCCTCGATCGCGTCTGCCGAGAGCGCCCGCAACACCATGACGCGCACCCGGGACAGGAGCGCGCCGTTGATCTCGAAGCTCGGATTCTCCGTCGTCGCGCCGATCAGCGTGATCGTCCCCGCCTCCACATGAGGCAGAAAGGCGTCCTGCTGCGCCTTGTTGAAGCGGTGGATCTCGTCGGCGAAAAGGATCGTGCCCCGCCCCATCTCCAGCCGGTCCTCCGCCTCGCGCACGATCTCGCGCACGCGCGGGACCCCCTCCGTCACCGCCGAGAAGGCGACGAACTCGCGGTCGGTGTAGCGCGCGATGAGGCGCGCGAGGGTCGTCTTGCCCGTTCCCGGCGGCCCCCAGAACACCATCGAGCCGACCTTGCCGGACTCGATGCTCTCCCGCAGGGGCAGCCCCGGCGCGAGGAGATGCTCCTGGCCCGCGAACTCGTCCAGCGTCTGCGGGCGCATCCGCGCGGCGAGCGGTTGCGTTCCGGCGGCGCTGGCGAAGAGCGACGGGTTGGCGGTGCGCGGGCGGCTCGGACGAGGATGCGGCATCGTCAGACCCCGGCGACGGTCCGCGCGAGGAAGTACGTCGCCGTTCCGCCGAGGAACGCCAGCGGGAGATGCCACCCGCCCCGCGCGCGGAACTCGGGGACGAGATTCGACATGCCGACGTACAACGTCACCCCCGCCGCGAGCGCGAGCCCGTGATCGCGCAGCGCGGCGACGTGATCGGTGAGCACCACGCCGGCGATCGTCGCCGCGCCGAGAGCGCCCGCGGCCAGCAGCGCGCGCCGCCGCCCCTGGCCGGCGGCCAGGAACAGGCTGGAGATGGCGAGCCCTTCGGGCAGCTTGTGCAGGATCACGGCGATGAACACCAGCGCACCGACCGCGCCACCGACCTCCAGACCGCTCGCCACCGCGACGCCGTCCACGAAGGTATGCAGCAGCAGCCCGACCAGCGCGGCCACCGACACCGCTTCCGACACGTGGTGCGTCTCCTCGCCGAAGTGGAAGTGCGTGCCGATCACGTGCTGGGTGAGATGCACGGCCAGATATCCGGCGAGCGCCACCATCGCCGCGGTGTGGCCGCCGCGCGCCAGCGCCTCGGGGAGCAGGTCGATCAGCCCGACGGCGATCATGAAGCCCGCGGCGAAGGCCAGCATGCCGTCGAGCGCGCGCACGCTCCACCGCGCGCGCGACGTCACCGCCAGCGCGCCGATCAGGTTGGCGCTCGCCGCCGCGACGGCGTAGACGAGGCGGTCGGAGGTCATCGATGCCGCCGCAGGCGGCGCGTGCGCACCCGGCCTAGACCCGCTGCAGCCCGAGCCGCTCGGCAGCCGCGGCGACGGCGCTCACCAGGTCCGGCGCAGCCGGAAAGGACTGCCGCTGGATCTTCCAGCTCTTCGGGCGAAGCTGCGTCCGCTCCTCGAGCCCCCGTCCCTCCAGCAGGTACAGCCACTTGTCCGACTTGGAGTAGATGAACAGCTCGAGGTGCGGATTGAGCGAGAGCTGATCCTCCGAGTTGAACACGCTCACCTCGGTGCCGCCGAACCGTGCGAGCAGGAGCCGGATGCGGGCGATCGCGTCGCGCACGTCGGGCAGCGGCAGCGCCTCACCCTTCCAGCTGCGGCCACTGCGCAGGTCGTCCACGTGCATGTCGACCGCGGGACTCAGCAGCTCCGACAGCGTCCAGAAGAGGTCCACGACGCGCTCGGCGTTGGCCACCACGTGAGCCGTGTAGACGCCGTTCTCTTCGGCGAAGGTGAACCCGTCGTTGCTGGCGCGGAATCTCCGCCAGATCGAGGACTCGGGCTGCTTGCCACGAAATAACATGCGCGTCTACGGTTCAGTCGAAGGATGAAGCGCGGCTCAGGTGCGCCCGCCGGCGGCCGCGACGATCCGCGGCACCTCGGCGAGCAACGCCTCGGGCGTGTTCCGTGCCGGATCCTCCAGCACCCGATCGAGCAGGGCCTGCAGAATCTTAGCATAGATCGGCCCGGCAGGGATTCCCATCCCGCGCAGCTCGTCGCCGCCGATGCGGAGATCGGCGATCTGGAGCGGGTCGCGATACATGCTGCGGCGCATCCGCCTGTGCAGAGCGCGCACCGCGGCGGCGGCCGGCGCCGGCTCATCGGCGTCACGCATCGCCTGCCAGCGGGCCGCCGCCACACGGAGGAAGGCGCCGGCGTGCAATCGGCCGAGCCGCGCCAGCCACCGTCGCACCTCCTCGTCGGTCGGGGTGCGCTCGGCCAGTGTCGCGGCCATCGCCTGACCGAGTGTCTGCCAGGCCTCCGCCAGGGCGGCGGCCCACGCGATCTGATGCTTGGAGAGGCGGAGATCGGCGAGCGCGCGGCGTCCCTCCGCCACCGGAACGTCGAGGAAGAGCGCGGCGATGCGATTCGACGTCCGCTGCGGCTTCGGGGGTCTGCCGCGGTCGCGAGGCAGCAGGTCGAGCGCGGCAAGGGCGTCGGCGTCGACCGTCGACAGCGCGGGGACGAGCACGGCGAGCGCTCCGGTCTCCTGCCAGAGGCGTAGCGCCGCCGCCGGCTGGTCCACCTGCTCCATCGTCTTCACCAGCTCCTGCTGAACCCGCTCGGCCGACAGCCGCGTGAGGTAGGGGGCCGAGGCGTCGATCGCCGCGCGCGTCGCGGGCTCGATGTGGAAGCCGTACCGGGCGGCGAAGCGGATCGCGCGAAGGGCGCGCAGCCGGTCCTCGCGCATGCGCTGGTCGGCGTCGCCGACGGCGCGCACCACACCGGCCGCGAGGTCCTCCTGGCCATGGAAGGGGTCGCGCATCTCGCGCGTCTTCGGGCGGTAGGCGATCGCGTTGATCGTGAAGTCGCGCCGCGCCAGGTCGTCCGTCAGGCTGACACCGAACTCCACTTCGGCATGTCGGCCGTCGGTGCGCACGTCCCGGCGGAAGGTGGTGATCTCGTGGGCGACGCCGGCCTCGTCGAGCACGCTGACGGTGCCGAACTCGATCCCGACGGGGATGGTCCGCCGCCGGCCGAACAGGTCGATCACCTGCTTCGGCGTTGCGGTCGTGGCGAGATCCCAGTCCAGGGGATGGCCGCCCAGCAGCGCGTCCCGAATCGCTCCGCCGACGCACCACGCCTCGAAGCCGGCGGCCTCGAGACGCCGCGCGATGTCCAGCACGCTTCGGGTGGGCTGCAGGCGGTTCATGGCGTCGCGCTTCCTGCTGTCCGCGGGATATTGCCGAGCCCGCAATGGTGGCCGAACGGGCGAAGCCCTGAGCTTACGGGGCCGCAGCCTCCTGGAGAAGTCCCAGGCTTGGATTCTTAAACAAATGAAGCCATATTGTACGACTGCGGACGAACGCCCTTCCCTTCCCTCGCCCCGCCAGCCGATGCCTGACCTGCTGCCCTACCTCGACGCCGCTGCCGCCCATCCGGAGTTCAAGGCGGAGGTGATGGACTTCGTTCGGGGAGGGGCCGCCTCGCGCATCGAGCTCGAGGGTCACGCGCCCCGCGTGAAGATCGAGCGGCTGCTCACACAGCTCTTTCACGCCCACCCCGAGCTCGAGGTCGAGCGCGTCCGCGTCCGCGGCCGGTCGGGCTGCTCCGACTTCAGCGGCGAGCTGACCGTCTTCGCCAGAGACGCGCAGCATCACATCGCGTTCACCTGGTGCTGCGCGTGGCGCGCCGAGCAGGAAGGCTGGCGCGATTGCTTCGGCTTCTGGGATCAGGCCCGCGCCGCGCGCGAGTTCGGGTTCCGGTGCTTCTCCCGCTGGGAGTCGCTCTCGCCCGCCCTGCCGGCGTAGTCCGGCACAGCATCGAGGGCGCGAACGAGATCGTCCACGAGGTCGCGCGCCGACTCGATCCCTACCGACAACCGTAGCAGGCCATCCGAGATCCCCGCCGCGCGTCGCGCGTCGGCGTCCATCGACGCGTGCGTCATCGTCGCCGGATGCGCGACAAGGCTCTCCACGCCGCCGAGCGATTCCGCCAGGGTGAAGCACTGGAGCGCGGCGGTGAACGGCTCCACCGCTTCCCGACCGCCGGCCAGCGAGAAGCTGACCATCGCGCCGAAGCCGCTCTGCTGCCCCGCGGCGACGCGATGGCCGGCGTGGGTGCTCAGCCCTGGATAGTGGACCGCGAGCACGGCGCGATGCTCCTCCAGCGCGCGTGCCACCGCATGCGCGTTCTCCTCGTGCACGCGCATCCGCGCGAACAGCGTGCGTACGCCGCGCAGCGTGAGGAAGCTGTCGAAGGGCGCGCCGGTCAAGCCGAGACAGTTCCCCCACCAGGCCAGCGTCTCGAGGTGCGCCGGATCGCGCGCGATCACGGCCCCGCCCACCACGTCGCTATGGCCGTTGAGGTACTTCGTCGTCGAGTGCACGACGACGTCGGCGCCGAGGGTGAGCGGGCGCTGAAGCGCCGGCGAGAGGAAGGTGTTGTCGGCGACGACGATCGCGCCGGCGGCGTGGCCGGCCGCGGCGACCTGCCGCAGGTCGGTGATGCGCAGCAGCGGGTTGCTGGGCGTCTCCACCCAGAGCAGCGCCGGACGACATCGCGCGATCGTCGACTCCACGTCGGGCGCGGTCAGATCGGCGAGCTCCAGCTCGATCTGCCCACGCGCCGCGAGCGCGCGGAGCAGCCGGTACGTGCCGCCGTAGCAGTCGTGCGCGGCGAGCACCCGTCCCCCGGGCGGCACGAGCTGGAGCGCCAACGCGACCGCGGACATCCCGGAGCTGGTCACGACGGACCCCACCCCCTCCTCGAGCTCGGCCAGCGCGCCGCCGAGATGATCGCGCGTCGGATTGCCCGAGCGGGTGTAATCGTAACGACCCTTCTGATCGAACCCCGCGAACGCGAAGGTCGACGACAGATGGATCGGCGGGACCACCGCCCCGTGGTGGGCGTCGGTGGCGATGCCGGCGCGCACGGCGCGCGTGGCGGTGGAGTGGGACGGAACGGCCTGTGGCATGATCAGTCGGCGAGAGCGGTGGCGAGCACGCGCCCGAGGCGGGCCGGCTCGGTGAGGAAGGCGTCGTGCCCGAATCGGGTGCGGAGGATCGTGAAGGTGTCGAGCCGCGGCAGCCGGCGTGCGAGTGCGCGCGACTGCGATGGCGGGACCAGAGTGTCGCCCTGGGCCGCGATGACGGTCGTGCGCACGGCGATGCGCTCCGGGACCACACGATGGAGGTCCGCGGACAACGACAGAGCGAGAAAGCGTGCGGGCGGCATGCGCTCGGCGAAGCGCTCGCCCGCTCGCCGGATGTAGCGCTCCACCTCGAACTCCGCGGCCTGCGTCGTCAGGTGCGCCGGCGCCGGATCGAAGCGCTCGGCGAACTCGCGCGCCGTGCGGTACGTCGTCATCGCCACACCGCGCGCGATCGCCATCGACTCGGTCGCGCGTCCGGTCGCCAGGCCCAGCTCGACGATCTGCCGCTGCGCGACGCGAAGGGCGGTCGCCATCGGGTTGGTCTCGTGCGCCGCGCTGATGACCACCAGTCGGCCGACGCGCTCCGGCCACCGCTCGGCCAACGCCAGCGCAACCATGCCGCCGTACGATGCGCCGATCACCGTGTCGAGGCGCGCGATCTCCAGCTCGTCGAGCAATGCGACGATGCTCGCCGCCTGATCGTGTGTCGTCACGATGCGCGCCGGCCGGCCGTC
>JABFYH010000092.1 GCA_013361335.1 Gemmatimonadaceae bacterium
ACAGAAGTGCGTGATCGTCTCGGCCGGATCGCCGGGATCACGCTGGTAGAGCGTGACGGAATGCACCTTCGGGTCGGCCGAGCCGAGCAAGGCAAGCACCTCGCCGCTGCCGATCTGGAAGACCAGGACCGGCAGCTTCGCCTCGCCCGCCTGCACCGTGTCGAACAGCGAACGCAGGAAGTCGCCCAGCCGGCCCGGCGACCAGTCGATCTTGGCGATCGCCTGAGCCTGGCCGAAGGTCTCCCACTGCTGGACGTCGAGCATGCGATAACGGGGCGACGGCCACGGCTGCCGGGCGTCGAGCGCCTGCGCGATCTTGCCCAAGAACTCCCGGACGCGCGACTCCTCGTGCCGGGTGGGAACGGCGTCCTCGTCCAGCAGGACGGAGACCCCGAGCGCGTGGCCGATCGCCTCGCGATAGACGGCTGGGCCGTCGTCGAAATAATCGTGTTCGATCATCCGCCCGGCGACTTGGGCCGCTTCCTCATCGGAGAGGTCCCGGTAGTAGTTCGTCAGGTAGAGGATCTGATTCAGCGTTCCACGCCAGACCTCGTCAGTCATCACTATCTCCAGAGGTCTTCAACTAGGTTCTCGGGCTTGAGGCCCTGTGCAAGCAGCTCGTCCCGGGCCTGGTTGTGGTGTGCGACCGTCGGATGGTAGTGCCCACTGCTGTTGTTCATGCCCGTGACTGTTCCGTTCTTCACCGTCAGCTCGCCGGCGCTGGCAACCTCGCCGCCGGACAGGAAGCTGGAGTGATGGAAGTCGCCCGGCTTATGGTACGTGCTCGCGAACACGTTGCCGTTCGTGTCCATGACGAACACCGCCCGGCCATCCCCGCCCCAATGGGAGTTTCCGCCGGCGCTGTCGAAGAGCGATCCGTCCGACGCCTTCCGCAGTTTGCCCTCGCCGTCGACGAACAGCCGGAACTGCTCGCGCCCGGCCTCGTCGAAGTAGCGCACGCCGTTGCTCGGTCGCCCGAAGATGCGCGAGGCCGTGGCCGGGTCGGTTTCGTTCGCGAAGTCGTCGAGCAGGTTCTTCGGTTGGAGCGCGCCGTTGGCCGGATTCGTACGTGGCCCGGGTATCTCCCCGGGTTTCAGCGGCGGCGGACCGTCCGCGTTGCGGGTCAGCGGGTTGCTGCGGCCGAGCTTCTTCAGCAGCTCCTTGAGCTGCTCGAGGATCTCGCCGAGCTTCTTCACCATCGGAGTGAGCTTCTTGAGGCTCGACAGCAGCGCCCGGACGAACTTCTGGATCTTGTTGACCCAGGTCGTCACGAGCGACACCACCTGGCCGATGACCACCGGTGTGGCCAGACCCAGCGTCAGCCCGGCCTCGGCCAGCCACTGCGGCAGGCGGGCGGCGAGCGTACCGATGAACTGGGCGATCAGGTCACGCACGATGCCACGGACGAGGCCGACGATCAGGCCCGCTCCCATCACGGCGTAGTGGATGCCGTGGGCCGCCTTGCTGATGCCCTCCATGACGTTCAGGTGGCCACTCGCGTGACCCCGGTACGCGTCGCCGGAGTCCCCAACCCATTCGGCCGTCTCGATCCGCAGCGCGTCGGAGTAGTACTTCTGCGCGTCGAGGGTGAACTTGGCGACGTTCTCCCAGGTCTGGGCGTGGGCGGAGATCTCGTCGGGGTTTCCGGCGAGCCAGTCGAGCGCCTCCTTGAGCGGCTTGACGTGCTCCATCAGCCAGGAGACACCCCAGGCGACCAGCGAACCCAGCGGGTCGATGACCATGCCGAGGACGTCGAGCGCACCGCCGACCGTGCCGAGCGTGCCGTCGACCCAGCTGTCGTTCTTGATGCCGTTGGAGATCTGAGCGGCGTCCTCGATCAGGCCGAGGCCCGTGTACCAAGTGGTCGAGGACTGCGCTTGAGCGACGAGTGGATTGCTCACAGAGCCAGCTCGATTCCGGGATGACGCGAGGTGATCGCTCGGGTCGCCTGTTCGCGTTGCAGATCAGTGGTCTGCGTGCTCGTGGCGGCCGTACGCAGCTTCTGCGCGGTCTCCTCCAGGGACGCGACGGAATCGTTCAGAGCCGACTGGGCGATCATGAAGATCGGGCTCAGGATGGCCGGCAGGAACTGGCACAGCTGCCCGTAGGCCTCGGTGCTCATGGTGACCTCTTGAATGGCGCCCTTCGCCGTCTCCATCGCCGACGCGACGTTCTGCACCGTGCCGGCGTGCTGCTGGACGACCGCGATGGGGAACTGGACGACCTGCCCGTCACCGGCCATGGCGGCCACCGCCGTCCTGGTCGTCGTCGGCCGGCTGCGGGAACCGCGTGTCGAACGAGTGGATCACCGCGCGACCGGTCTCGGTGTCGGCACCCACCGTCGCCTGAACCTCCTCGGCGACCTGCTGCGACAACTTGGCCTGCGCCTTGCGCATCACACCCAGGATCTCGGCGGCGAGATCGGCGCCCCGCAGCCGCTGCACCCGGTCGTCGAGTTCGAGCTTCTCCACCTGGCCCGATGCGCCGACCGTCACGCGGATCGAGCCGTCGTTGCTCTCCGCCTTACCGGTCAGTGCCGCGACCCGCGACGACAGCTGCGCGGTTCGCGCCGCCTGTTCGCTCACCCCCGCGGACCAGTTCTCGAGCCACTCT
>JABFYH010000188.1 GCA_013361335.1 Gemmatimonadaceae bacterium
CGGAGCGCGGGCGCCGTGCCGGGACCGGCGGCGTTCGGCCGCGGCGGCGCCCAGCCGACGGTCACCGATGCGCACGTCGTCCTCGGCCACATCACCGAGACGGCGCTGAGCGGCGGCGTGACGCTCGATCCCTCGGCGGCGGAGCGCGCGGTCGGGTCGCTCGCCCACGCACTCGGCGCCGAGCCGGCACGCGTCGCGCGCGCGATGATCGACATCGCCGACGCCTCAGTCGCCCGGGCGCTCCGTCGGGTGAGCGTCGAACGCGGGGTCGACCCGCGCGAGTGCGTGCTCGTGCCGTTCGGTGGCGGCGGCCCGCTCCACTGCTGTGGATTGGCGGAGCAGCTCGGAATGCGGACGATCTTCGTGCCGCCCCATGCAGGAGTGCTGAGCGCACTGGGACTGGCCATCACGGCCGAGCGTCGCGAGCGCATGATCAGCGTGCTCGCGCCTGCCGCGGAGATGGATCGCGGCGTGGTGCGGCGAGAGATGGAACGGGCGGCGATGGGGGTGGTGGCCGGGAGCAGCTGGCGCCGCGAATGGATCGCCCGCGCCCGGTACGTCGGACAGGGCCATGAGCTCGATCTGCCGGTGCGGGACGGCGACGACGGCGCCGCGCTCGCCGCGCGCTTCACGACGCTCCACGAGCAGCGCAACGGCTTCACGCTCGATGCCGCGGTGGAGGTGATCGGGATGCGCCATCTGGCGAGCGGGCCGTCGCATCCGGTTCGGCTGGCACGGCGAGGTGACTCGGAATGGAGCGAGGCGACCCGCGTCGACGACGGGGGAACCTTCACCGCTCGGCTGGCCGGACCATCGGTCGTCGTGCTCCCGGGGGCGACGCTGCGGATCGCGCCCGGATGGATCGGCGAGCCGCACGAGACCGGCGGCTGGCTGCTGCAACGCGGAGTGGTCGCATGATCGATCGCGGATCGGACGGGGCGGCGGTGGACCCGCTGGAGCTCTCGGTGCTCGCTCACGGCGTCGCGATGATTGCCGAAGAGATGGGCGCCGTGCTGGTGCGCGGTGCGTTGTCGCCGAACATCCGGGAGCGCCGGGATGCGTCGGCGGCGCTCTTCGACGCGCGAGGGCGGATGGTCGCGCAGGCGGCCCACATCCCGGTGCACCTCGGCGCCATGCCGGAGGCGGTGGCCGCGGTCATGGCACGCGGTCCGCAAGCCGGCGACGTCTTTCTCCTCAACGATCCGTACCATGGCGGCTCTCACCTTCCGGACCTCACGCTCGTCGAGGCGGTGGAGCACGACGGAGCACTGATCGGCTTCGCCGCCGTGCGCGCGCATCATGCGGATGTCGGCGGCATGAGCCCGGGCAGCATGCCGCAGGGCGCGACGGAGCTGGTGCAGGAAGGGTTGATCGTTCCTCCGGTCCGGCTCGTGCGCGGCGGAACGCTGAACGAGGAGATTCTCGCGCTGCTGTTGGCGAACGTGCGCACACCCCACGAACGGCGCGGCGACCTCGGGGCGCAGCTCGCCGCCTGTGCCGCGGGCGCGGCGGGGTGGCGCGCGCTCGCCACACGGCTCGGCATGGTGCGCCTCGACGCCGCGTGCGATGCGCTGCTGGATTACGCGGAGCGGCGAGTCCGGTCGCGACTCGCGAGCATGGAAGGTCGAACCGGCCGCGCCACCGATCGACTCGAGGGAGACGGCGTCAGGGACGGCGACATTCCGATCAGCGTCGCGCTCGAGGTGCGCGACGGGACGCTCCACCTGGACTTCACAGGGAGCGCTCCGCAGGTAGCGGGCAACGTGAACTGCCCCGCGGCGGTCACCCGAGCGGCCGCCGTGTTCGCGCTGCGCACCCTGCTCGACGACGACGTCCCGACGAACGACGGCATCGCGCGCGCGGTCGCGCTGACGCTGCCGTCGCGCAGCGCCCTCAACGCGGCCTGGCCGGCGGCGGTAGCGGCGGGCAACGTGGAGATGTCGCAGCGTGTCGCCGACACCATCCTCGCCGCGCTGGGCGCTGCGGGTGTCCCGGTGGCGGCGCAGGGGCAGGGGACGATGAACAACGTCACCTTCGGGGGCGCGGGGTGGACCTTCTACGAGACGCTCGGTGGCGGCCAGGGGGCGAGCCCCGGCGCCGCCGGCCCGTCCGGCGTGCATGTCGGGATGAGCAACACGCTCAACACGCCGATCGAGTCGCTCGAGCGCGCGACGCCGTTACGGATCGAGCGCTACGCGCTGCGCGAGGGCTCGGGAGGTCGCGGCATGTACGACGGCGGCGAGGGCGTGATCCGCGCCTATCGCGCGATGGCCGCGTGCACCGTCACGCTGCTGACCGAGCGGCGGCGCCATGCGCCGAGTGGCCTGCAGGGCGGAGCACCCGGCAGCGTGGGACGTAATCTGCTGAATGGCGAACCACTCCCGGCGAAATGCCGGGTCGCCCTCGCGCCGGGCGACGTGCTCACGATCGAGACGCCGGGAGGCGGTGGGTACGGAGCCAGCGCGTCGCGTGCCGACGCTCACGGCGCGTCGACCGAGAGCTGAGAGGGAGCATCCATGACCGAGCGGGTTCGTGTCAGCGTGGAGCCCCATGCGTCGCCCGAGGACGTCGACGTCGTACAGCGGGGGCTGCGGGCCTTCAACGTGGCGCGCATCGGCGAGCCGATGGAGGAGCCGGTGCGGATCTTTCTCCGCGACGAGCGCGGACAGATCGTCGGCGGGCTGCTCGGCCACATCCGGTGGCGATGGCTGTACGTGGCGAAGCTCTGGATCCACGAGGCGCATCGTGGCGAAGGATACGGCATCGCCCTGATGGAGGCGGCCGAGGCGCATGCGCGAATGCGGCGGTGCCTCGGCGCGTACCTGGACACCTTCGAGTATCAGGCGCGCCCGTTCTACGAGAAGCTCGGCTACACCGTGTTCGGGACGCACGAGGGATATCCGCCAGGTTACCGACAGTACCATCTGTCGAAGCGCTTCCCGGTGGGTCCCTCCACCCTGAAGTGACTCGATGATCGACGGGAGCGCGTGCACCGCGGACGGCGTGCAACGCACGCTGCCTGCCGGCGGCCGCCGCTCCCGCGGTGTGAAACCCGGATTTCGCGGAGACGTATTGCGGGTATCGCCACAGGTCGATGTGTGCCGTCCGGCCCATCGCCTCGTGCTCTTCCCGGAGAGTCCCCGTGCGACGCCTCACTGGTCTCCTGCTCGGTCTCGTCCTCCTCGGCGCGGCTGCCCCATCGTCGGCGCAAGCTCCTGCTCGGTCACCCTCTGCCCCCCTGCCGACCGGGAATGGTGAAGTGCGCGGCTCCGTCGTCGACGCGACGGCGGGAACGGGGATCGGCCGCGCCTCCGTCGCCATCCGCAGCAAGCCAGCCGGTGTGCTCGTCGCCGGCGCGATCGCGAACGCCGAGGGTGTCTTCCGCGTGCCGGGACTCCGACCCGGCAGCTACACGCTGCGCGTGACCTATCTCGGCTATGGACCGCGCGTGCAGGACGTCGTCCTGACCGAGGCGGCGCCGTTGGTCGACGTCGGCGGCATCAAGCTGTCGCGGGTCGCGGCGGTGCTCGAGGGGGTCGCCGTGACGGAAGAGCGGGCGACGATGACCGTCGAGCCGGATCGCAACGCCTACCGCGCGAAGGACGTCGCGCCCGCGGCCGCGAACGCGAGCGAGGTGCTCGACGCCGTTCCGTCGGTCCAGGTGGACGGTGACGGCAAGGTGAGCCTGCGCGGCAACGAGAACGTCGCCGTGCAGATCAACGGCCGACCCTCGCCACTCCGCGGGCCACAGCTCGCCTCGTACCTGAAGGGGCTGCCCGCCAACATCGTCGAGCGGATCGAGGTCATCCCGAACCCGTCGGCGCGATACGATCCCGAAGGGATGGCGGGCATCCTCAACATCGTGCTCAAGCAGAACGTGGATCTCGGCGTGAGCGCCGGCCTCAACCTCGGCGTGTCGCGGAGCGACCGGTACAATGCGTCGGGGAACGTCGGCTACCAGAGCGGGCCGCTCACCCTGTTCACCAACCTCGGCGTGAACGCGGACAACCGTGCCGTCATCGGCATCAACGACCGCGAGCGGCTCGACGCGTTGCGCGCCCCGCTGTCGTACACCGAGCAGGACATCGAAGGCGCCAACGGGTTCGATGGGCAGAACTTCAGCATGAACGCAGACTACAAGCTGACGCCGCGCGACGTGCTCTCCAACTCCCTGTCGATCAACCACCGTGACAACACCGCCTCGTCGGCGAACGCCTACACGGAGCTGAGCGGCGCGCGGCTTCAGCTCGACCGCTACGACCGCCTCCAGGGGGTGGACTCCAAGGGGCTGACCTTCGACTACAACATCGCGCTCAAGCGGACCTTCGAGCCGCGGAAGCACGAGCTGTCCGGCGAGCTCCGCTTCAACCGGTCGCGGGACGAGGATCACACGGCGCTGTGGCGCCAGTCGCCGGGCGCCGTGGATCCGACGGCGACGCGGGTCGAGGGGCAGATCGACGACGTCGACGCCGTGTCCAGGCAGGCCGTGGCGCAACTCGACTACACGCGGACGCTGGCGGCACGCACCAGGCTGGAGACCGGCTACAAGGGGATCGCGCGCTGGCTCGATCGTGATTACGTCCTGCAGAAGGACGCTCTCGGTACCGGCGACTGGGTGCGCTCGAGCCTCAGCAACACCTTCTCCTTCGACGAGAACATCCAGGCGGCGTACGCGGTGTTGAGCCAGGGGATCGCCAAGCTCGACCTGCAGGCCGGTCTCCGCGCCGAATACGCGAGCCGCGACTTCAGCCTCGCCGCGCCGGCGAGCAGCTATCCGTACTCCTACCGCAGCCTGTTCCCCAGCGGCGTGGTGATGTACAACCTGAGCGACGCCACGCAGATGAAGGCGAGCTATTCGCGCCGCATCCGCCGGCCCGGCACCCAGGAGCTGAATCCGTTCCCATCGTTCTTCGACATCCAGAACGTCTTCCTCGGCAACCCGAACCTCAGCCCGGAGTACACCGACGCGTTCGAGCTCGGCCTGACGAGGAACTACAAGCTCGGCACCCTGCAGGTCTCGCCCTTCTACCGGAAGACCAGAGATGTCATCCGCATCATCATCAACACGGCCGACGTCATCGACGGCCGCGAGGTGACCTCGGTGAGCTTCTCCAACCTCGCGACGAGCAACTCGTGGGGGAGCGACGTGAACGGCTCGCTGCGCCTCGGGCCCAGGCTCAACGGCTTCGCGAGCTTCAACGTCTTCAAGATCGTCACCGACGGGGGCTCGACGTCGAGCCTCGGCTCGAACGGCGTGACCTGGTCGTCGCGGGTGAACGGCACGACGCAGATGACGCCGACGCTGTCGCTGCAGGCGAGCTACTTCTACCGGGCGCCGATGAAGATCGAGCGCGGGGAGTTCGCCTCGACGCAGATGGCGCAGTTCGCGCTGAAGAAGAAGATCGACGGCGACAACTCGTCGATCACGCTGCGCGTGACGGATCCCTTCCAGACGATGAAGTTCCGGATCCTGGCGGGCGACGACAACGTCACGCAGCTCACCGAGCGGACTTTCGGCTCGCGGACGGTGTTCCTCACCTAGCAGTACAGCTACGGCCAGGCGCCGCGCGTGCGTCAGCCGAGGCCGGAGGATCAGCCGCAGACCTGCGGCTCACCCTGTCCGTGAACCGTGAACCGTGAACCGTTCACGGTTCACCGTTCATGAAGTGGTCAGTCATCACCCGCAATGCCAGGCGGGACCTGCTCGAAGATCCGTGCACCGACGAAGGCGGCGAGGAGTGTCGCGTCGAGCATGCCTTCCTGCGCCTCGAGCTCGAGGATCTCGAGCGCGTGCTCCGAGGGCACGGCGCGCTTGTAGGGGCGATCGGTCGCCGTCAGGGCGTCGTAGATGTCGGCGATCGTCATCATGCGCGTCTGGACCGGGATCGCCGACCCGTCGAGGGCGTTCGGATAGCCCTGGCCGTTGAGCTTCTCATGATGCCCGTAGGCGATCTGCGGGATGTTGCGCAGCTCGCGCGTCCACGGGATCTGCTCCAGGAAGCGAAAGGTGTGGGTGACGTGCGACTCGATCTCCCGCCGCTCGGCGTCGTCGAGATTGCCCTTGCGAATCATCAGATACTGCAGCTCGTGGTCCTCGAGCAGCGGCCGCACGCGGCCCTCGAAGTCGACGAAGGTCTTGTCGCGGATCTGGTACAGCGCCTCGAAGCTCCCCTCCGGCATGATCGTCGGCTCGTTGGCGTTGACGATCGCGTCCAGGTAGCAGCGGAGCTCGCGACGGTGGCGCTGGCGCTCCGCCTCGAGCTGGGCGAGCATCGCGTCGTAGCCGTCGCGCCCTCGGGCGAGCACGAAGTCGGCGCGCAGCCGCTCGAACTCGAGATCGGCCCGCTGGATCAGGTACGCGAAGCGGTGGCGGATGAGCTCCAGGTCGTGCGGGTAGAGCTTCTTCTCCTTGACCAGCACCTGCTCGCGCACGCCGACCTTGCCGAAGTCGTGCAGCAGACCCGCATAACGGAGCTCGCGGAGCTGCTCGCGGCTGAAGCTCACATGCCGGTACGGCCCGTCGGCGATGCGATCGACCACCTCGGCCAGCCCGACGGTCATCGTTGCGACCCGCCCCGAGTGACCGGACGTCGTCGGATCACGCGACTCGATCGCCGTCACGGCGGCGGTGACGAAGCCCTCGAAGAGGCGCTCGATGTCCTCGTACAGCCGGCCGTTCTCGATGGCGACGGCCGCCTGCGAGGCGAGCGCGCCGGCCACCTCGAGGCAGCGCTGGTCGTACGTCTGGACTTCGCGGTCCACCGCCTCGTCGGAGATGAGCCGCATGTCGAACACGCGCTTGCGATTGATCAGCTGCAGCACGCCCACGATCTCGTCGCGGTGCGACTTCATCGGCAGCACCAGCATCGACTTCGTGCGATAGCCGAAGGCATCGTCGAAGCTGCGGTTCTGCCGGTAGCTGACGTCGTCGGGCAGCAGATAGACATCGCCGATGACGAGCGGCTCGCCGGTCGACGCCGCATAGCCGGCGAGGCTGGCGTGGTCGATCGGCACGGTGAACGACGAGAATGGAAGCGAGGGCAGGGAGAAGTTCTGCGCCATGGCGAAGCGCAGATGCTTCGGCTTGCCCATCTCGTCCCGCTCCACGAGGTAGAGCGAGCCGGCGTCGCTCGACGTGATGCGTCGGGCCTGCGTGAGGATGAGCTCGAGCAGCGCGCTGAGGTCGCGTTCCGTGCTCAGCGCCACGCCGATCGTCGTCAGCTCGGTGAGCTCGCGGGCACGCTGCTCGGCCTCGCCAGTCGCCCGACGGGTGGCGACGAGCGACGCGGCGTGACGAAAGGCGCCGCGCAGCGCGGCGATGACCGTGCCGACCGCCGCGTCGCCGGCGACGTAGCTCGTGAGGAGCTCCACGGGCAGATCGTCCGCGGGCTCCGTCTCCCCGGCCTCGCCGATCCCCACGAGCGCCACGAGGCCGGCGAGCTCGCGGAGGCGCTCCAGATCTCCGCCGGCGCTGGCGAGAAGGGCGCGGTCGAGGACGACGACCGTCGGCCGATCGAGGTCGATCGCCGGCGGCGTGGGAAGGACGGGGATGCGGCGCACCTCGACGTCGTCATCACGGCGACCGAGGGGCGCCGTGGAGATGGTGCGGCCGAGGGCGGTCAGGAGGAGAGGCTTCATGAATGCCGGTGCGGATGGCCCCTCATCGTGCTCCCCTCAGACAATTAGAGTCATCCCCTCCGCGGCTGCGATGATCTCGAGCCGTGCCCCTCGCGCCTGCACGAGCTCGCGGCAGGCCGCCACGCAGCGGTCCACCTCATCGTCCGTCCGTTCCGGATGGTGGTGAAAGAGCACCAGACGATCGACCGAAGCCTCGAGCGCAAGCTCCACCGCGTCCTCGTACGTCGAGTGCCCCCAGCCGACGAAGTTGCGGTACTCCTCGGCCCGGTACATGGTGTCGTGGACCAGCACCGCGGCACCTCGCACGAACTCGACGAACCGGGCGCGCCAACCCCGCGGGGTGTCGTAGCGGGCCGCAGCGCTGAGCTCGTTATCCGATACGTAGACGAGCCCCCCACCCGTTCGGTTACTCTCGGTGAACCGATAGCCGAGGGCGCCGCCGGGGTGCCGGACGGCCATGGCCGCGACCTCGTACCCGGAGCCCGCGCGGCGCTCTTCGGCCAGCTCCTGAAAGTCGATCCGCGCCTGGAGCTCCTCGAAGGTCACCGGGAAGACGACCGGCGACATCTGGTCGCGCACCACCCGATCGATGCTCGTCTGGAGCGACCGCGAGCCCCAGATCGTGAAGTGGTTGCCCCGGTGGAAGAGGGGGGCGAAGAAGGGGATCCCCTGGATGTGGTCCCAGTGGGCGTGGGTCAGGAAGATGTCGCCCTCGACCCCGTGCCCGTTCGCGCGGGACATCAGCGACCGGCCGAGCTCCCGGATCCCGGTGCCGGCGTCGAGGATGACGAGCCAGCCCTCCGCCGTCCGGAGCTCGACGCAGGGGGTGTTGCCCCCGTAGCGCGCCGTCGCCAGGCCGGGGCTCGGAATCGAGCCGCGGGTGCCCCAGAAGCGCAGGGAGAGACTCATCGATCAGCCGGACGCGTGGGACACGGCCCAGTATGCGGCCAGGGCGAGGTCGGTTGCCAGCGGAGCTATCACGTGGGCCCCGTGCGGAGAGTCACATCCGAACTTGCGAGCGCTTCTCCAGGGCGTCGCGATCGCCGACGGAGATGCGCCGGCGCTCGACCGTGATCAGCCCGGCGTCCTGGAACTCCTTCATCGCGCGGGAGACGGTCTCGCGGCTCGCGCCGATCATCTGGGCGATGGTCTGGTGCGTGAGCGGCTTCTCGATCGCGTCGCTGCCCGATTCGTCGGCCAGGTCGAGGAGGAGGCGCGCGATGCGACCGGGGACGTCGAGGAGGACCAGGCCGCCGATCTTGACGTCGGCGCGGCGCAGGCGGCGCGACAGCTCGGTGAGCAGCGCCCACGCGACCGACGGGTTGGCCTCGACGCGCCGGCGGAAGTCCTCGCGGCGGAGGATGAGGAGCTGCGAGTCGTCCATCGCGATGACGTGCGCCGAGCGGGGCTGGTCGTCGATCAGGGCGAGCTCGCCGAAGTGCGCCCCGGGCTCGAGGACGCCGAGGATGACCTCGCGACCATCCTCGCCGATGAGCACCACCTTCACGCGGCCGGCGCGGAGGACGAAGAGGGAGTCGCCCGGGTCGTCCTGGAAGAGGATCACGCTCCCCTTCGGATAGGCTCGCTCGCGGGTGAGCTCGGCAAATCGCTGGATTTCCTCGCGCTGGAGGCCGCTGAACAGCGGCACGGTCGCGAGGAAGTCGCCGGTCTGGGAAATTATTTCTGTCGCCATGGGAACCCGATCGAGGTCATCCGGCTAAGGTTATGTGGGCTCCGGGGCGGTGTCAAACGAGCAAGCTGTTGTCGGCTTGTCTTTTACGCCCTGAGATCGGTATATTTCTAAGCTGTTTCCGAGTCTGTACCTACGCCAGCAGGGCACAAAATGAAGACCGACATCCATCCCGAGTACGCGACCGCAGTCGTCAAGTGCGCGTGCGGCAACACCTTCGAGACGCGTTCCACGATCGCCGACATCCACACGGACGTCTGCGCGGAGTGCCACCCGTTCTACACGGGCAAGCAGCGTCTCGTGGATACCGCCGGCCGCGTCGAGCGGTTCCGCCAGAAGTACCTCTCCCCGGACGCCAAGAAGGCCGGGAAGGCCGAGTCGAAGGAGAGCTGACCCCCTGGGCCTCCGCGACCTGCTCCGCGACGCACTCGCGCGGGCGGCGGAGGTTGAGCGGTTGCTCTCGAACCCGGACACCTTCGGCGACTCCGTCAAGAGCGCCGAGCTGGGACGGGAGCACCGCCGCCTCCAGCCGGTCGTCGAGCTGGCGGCCGAACTCGAAAAGTCCGAGCACGAGCTCGCCGAGGCCCGCGAGCTCGTTTCCGTTGACGACGCCGAGATGGCGGCCGAGGCGACGCTCGAGGTCGAGCGGCTCGAGGCGCGCATCGCCGATCTCGAGGCGCGGCTCAAGCCTGCGCTCCTCCCGCACGACCCGCTCGACGACCGCAACGCGATCATCGAGATCCGCGCCGGCACCGGCGGCGACGAGGCCGCCCTGTTCGCCGCCGACCTGTTCCGCATGTACACCCGCTTCATCGAGCGCGCGGGCTGGCGCCGCGAGACCATCTCCCACTCCGACGGCACCCTCGGCGGGGTGAAGGAAGCGGTGTTCAAGGTGTCCGGCGAGGGCGCCTTCGGCGCGATGCGCTGGGAGTCGGGGGTGCATCGCGTGCAGCGCGTGCCGGCGACGGAGACGCAGGGCCGCATCCACACCTCTGCCGCCACCGTGGCCGTTCTCCCTGAAGCGGAGGAGGTCGACGTCAAGATCGAGGACAAGGACCTGCGCATCGATGTCTTCCGCTCCAGCGGACCCGGTGGACAGAGCGTGAACACCACCGACTCGGCGGTGCGCATCACGCACATCCCGTCCGGGCTCGTCGTCAGCCAGCAGGATCAGAAGTCGCAGCTCCAGAACAAGCTGAAAGCGATGGAGGTGCTTCGCGCGCGACTGCTCGACCTGCGCGTGGCGGAACAGGAGGCGGCCCGAGCGAAGATGCGCAAATCGCAGGTCGGCACGGGCGATCGCTCGGGAAAGATCCGCACCTACAACTACCCGCAGAGCCGGATCACCGATCACCGCATCGGTTACACGACGCACGATCTGTCGGGGGTGATGGACGGGCATCTCGAGGAGATCATCGAGGCGTTGCGGCTGGCCGACACGGAAGACCAGCTCGATGGCTGACGTCGCCGCGCCCGCGTCGGCGAACACCGTCGGCACGCTCCTCGTGGAGATGGCGGCGGTCCTCGCGCCTGCGCTCGGCGCGGACGCCGCGCGCGAGGCGCGCGAGCTGCTCGCCGCGCTCCACGACATGCCACGGCACTGGCCCTCGCTGGCGCGCGGCGAGACGATGGACGCCGAGGCGTGGCGCCGCGCGTT
>JABFYH010000132.1 GCA_013361335.1 Gemmatimonadaceae bacterium
GATCGCGATCGCGGCCAGAATGCCGATGATCACGACCACGATCAGCAGCTCGATGAGCGTGAAACCCTTGCGCATGTTCTTCATTGGGAAGTCCTCGGAGGGACGAGCTGGAGGCGGGAACCGACACCATCGTCGGCCGGATTTGGGGTGCTCGTGTGCGCCCTCACAAGGCAAGGTGCCTGCCACGCGCTGATGTTTCAGAAGTCGTTGTTGTTAAACGACTTATAAAAACATGGCCCTACCATGCATCTGGGGGATTCTGCCCGTTTCCTGGCAGAATGCCCGAGTGGGCAGAGTGCCTACTCCAGGCCGTCCATCTTCATCCCGGCATGCATGTCGGGCCCGGCGTGCTCGTCGCCCCAGATGCTCGCCGGATCGTCGCCGGCGAAGACGTTGGCGTGGAGCATCCAGCCGAACACCGTCGGCATGAAGCGGCCACCCACGGCGTCGCATCCCTCCTTCGTCACGACCGGGCTCTCCGGCCCGAACACCGGCACGCCGTCACGCTGCTCGGTCCATCGCGCGATCTCGCCGCGCTTGGGGAGACACCAGTTGACGTGCTTGTGCCACCGCGCGATGGAGAGGGGCACCCTCGCGTCGAGCCTCTCGTAGCTGAAGCGCTTGGGCGCCGTGTACATCGCCCCGATCAGCACGAGCGTGCCGGTGGAATCCTTCCGGTAGAGCAGCGACGTCGGACGGGTGGGCTCGAACCGCACCGCTTCCTGCATCGCGCGCCAGTTGTTCGTGAAGTGATAGACCTTCTGAGTCTTCACCCCCGGCAGGAACATGTGGTAGCCGTCGGCCACCGCGGCGGTGGTGTCGGTGTACTTCGCGAGCGCGACCCGCAGCGCCGCCGCGATCTTCGCGGCCCGGAGGGAATCCGCCGCCGTCGGCCTGAGCGCGGGGGTCATCTCCATGTGGAGCGCGGCGTTGGCGCTCGCCGCGCTCGCCGTGTGGGGATGGGTCGGCGACGCGGGCGCCTCGGCGGCATGCGCATGCTCCTGGGCGCCGGCCAACCGGGCCGCGAGCGCGAGCAGCGCCGCCGCACCGGCCACGAGTCCGACCGCGTACCGCAGTCGGACGCAGCGCTGGGGCGACTGATGGAGTGAGTTGATCAGCATGGGGACTCTCCCTGGTCTTCCATGCTGACGACCGGGACGCCGGTGTGTTAACAACCCCCGCCGGCGGCGCCGGGCTCGACCTGCGGAGCGCGGGTCCCTCTCGCCGGGGCTCGACCCGCAGAACGCGGATTACGCGGATGCACGCAGATCCCGCAGATCACCCCGAAAGGCACGAGCGCTCCGTGCACCAACGCCAGCCCTGCGACCCCCAAAGTTTTCAGGGCTTTTGACGCGGCTCGGGACGCGTGGTGGGCACACGGCGGCCTCCCGACCACGATAGATCCGCGGCATCCGCGTTCGCAGTTGTAGCTGGCGTTGCCAGCACGGCTGACTAGCCCTGCGCCCCGCCCATCACCGGGAGCAGCACACCGGTGATGTACGACGAGCACACCGGCGACGCGAGAAATACGTACGCCGGCGCGAGCTCCTCCGGCTGCGCGGGGCGCTGCATGTCGCTCTCGGCACCGAACTCCGACACCTTCTCCGCGGGCTTGTCCGCGGGATTGAGCGGCGTCCATACCGGGCCCGGCGCGATCGCGTTCACCCGGATGTCGCGGCTCTTCACGTTGCCGGCGAGCGCCATCGTGAAGGCGTGGATCGCACCCTTCGTCGCCGAGTAGTCCAGCAGCTGCGGCGCACCGAAGAAGCCCGTCTCCGAGCCGGTGTTGATGATGCTGCCGCCCGGCGGCAGATACGGCAGCGCGGCGCGCGCCATCTGCACGTAGCCGAACACGTTGGTGCGCATCGTCATCTCGAGATGCTCGTCGCTGAGCTCCTCGAGCGAGGTGACGTGCTCCTGGAAGGCCGCATTGTTCACCAGCACCTCCAGATGCCCCAGCTCGTTCACCGTATGCTCGACGGCGAAGGTGCAGAACTCCGGGTCGCGCACGTCGCCGGAGATCGTGATGCAGCGCCGCCCCTCGTCCTCCACCGCGCGGCGCGTCTCCTCGGCGTCCTCGTGCTCGTTCAGGTAGACGATCGCGACGTCCGCGCCCTCGCGCGCGAACAGCACCGCCACCGCGCGGCCGATGCCACTGTCCCCGCCGGTCACGATCGCGACCATGTTCTTCAGCTTCTCCGATCCCTTGTAGTCGGGCGCCAGGAAGCGGGGGCGCGGCTCGAGCTGCACCTCGAGCCCGGGCTTGGCGAGATGCTGCTTCGGGAGCGGGTTCTCCGGCTGCGTCCGCACTCCCGCCTGCACGGCGCGCTTGTCGCTCTTCTGGTCCTTCTTCTGCTTCGCCGCACGCTCGTCCTTCCGGTCCACCTCGACCTGGATGGCGCGTTGCTGCTCCGCGGTGCGCTCGGCCGCCGCGCGATAGCGGGCGAGGAGCTGCTCGGACGATGTGCTTCGGGTCGGGGTCGACATGGAATCCTCGAGGAACGAACG
>JABFYH010000192.1 GCA_013361335.1 Gemmatimonadaceae bacterium
CGGCCGCGACGTCCAGGCCGGCGGCCCCGGCCGCGCCGATCGCGGCGCCCGCCGCACCGCCGCCCGCCACTCCGCCCGCCGGCCCACTCCCCGATGTGCACCGCGTCACCGAGCGGTGGGACGACCTCGTCGCCGCCATCCGAGGCGCCGGCAAGAACGTCGCGGCCACCGCGCTCGAGCATGCGAGCCCCACGGCCGTCACCGCGAAGGGCGACGTCACCATCGCCCTCGACGAGGCCAACCCGATCTACGAGCAGGCGCTCGAGACGGTGAAGGGAGAGCTCGCGTCGCTGCTGCGGCAGTGGTTCGGCGGCGTGCAGCGCGTCGTCGTCCGCCCCGCCGAACGCACGGCGACGCCCCCACCTCGGCTGACCGACGAGATGGTGCGCACGGAGCGCCTCAGTGCGCTGCGGCGGCGCGATCCGGTGCTCGGCGCCGCGATCGACGCGCTCGATCTCGATCTCGCCGACTGACGCGCACGCCGAGCGGGCGCCGCTCGCTTGCCCCGGTCGTGCGCCACGGCATAGCTTTCCCTCTCTCTGACCGTAGCGACCAGATGGCCGATTTCATGAAGATCCTGCAGCAAGCGCAGGAGATGCAGGGCAAGCTCCAGCAGGTGCAGGAGGAGCTGCAGCAGCAGACGGTGACCGCGTCCGCCGGTGGTGGCATGGTGACCGTCGAGGCGAACGGGCAGGGTACCGTGCGGTCCGTGAAGATCGATCCGAGCGTCGTCAATCCGGCCGACGTCGAGATGCTCGAGGATCTCGTGCTGGTGGCGGTCACCGAGGTGCAGAAGAAGGCACAAGCTCTTGCGCAGAGCTCCATGGGCAAGCTGACCGGCGGGCTCAACCTCCCGTTCAAGCTCCCGTTCTAGCGCCGGCCGAGGGCACGTGTCGGCCATCGACGATCTGACGGGGGAGCTCGCTCGGCTTCCGGGCATCGGCCGGAAGACGGCCCTCCGCCTCACCTACCATCTCCTCAAGCAGCCGCCCGAGCAGAGTCGCCGCCTCGCTGACGCCCTGCGGACGCTGTCCGACAAGATCCGTCCCTGCTCGCGGTGCTTCAACCTCACCGAGGAGGAGCTGTGTGCGATCTGTCGGGATCCCCGGCGTGACCCGGCGCTGCTCTGCGCCGTCGAGGAAGCGGCGGACATCGGCGCCATCGAGCGCGCCGGTGAGTTCCGTGGTCAGTACCACGTGCTCGGGGGCCGGCTGTCGCCCCTGGACGGGGTGACGCCGGACGATCTGACCATTCCCCAGCTCGTCGCGCGGATCGCGGGCGGGGGTGTCCGCGAGCTCATTCTCGCCACCAATCCCAGCCTCGAAGGGGAGGCCACCGCCTTGTACGTCCAGCGTCAGCTCGCCGGCTATCCGGTCAGCGTCACCCGCATCGCCCGGGGGCTCCCCGTGGGGGGCGACCTGGAATACGCCGACGGCGTGACCATCGCCCAGGCCCTCTCCGCCCGGAGGGCGATGTGAGGGCCGTCGAACGGGCCCGGTTCGCCACCGTGGGGTTCATCGGTGGCGTCGCGGCGGGCTTGCTCGTCTGGTCAACACAGGTGGAGCGCAGCCGTCGCGAGCTTTTCAACCGCTCGCCCGTGCGGCGGTTCGCCGCGCTCGGGTTTCTGGCAGGACGACCCGGGCTGGACACGGCGCGCCTCCTGGCGGACTACGTCAACTGGGAGACGCGGCCGGTGCTCCGCCGCCGCGGCCAGCTCCTGCTGCGGCGTATGGAAGCTCACCTCGACTAGGTTACCATCCTCATGGCCGTGGGTAGCGCGAGCTGGTCGTTCACCGAGGACGACTTTGGCGCCATCACGCAGTCGCTGCAGCGGTTCCTGCACGAGAGCAACGCGCGCTGCGCGCTGCTCGTCGATCGCAGCGGCCAGCTCGTCGCGACGGTGGGCGAGCAGCCCAAGTTCGATCCCACCGCGTTCGCGACGCTGACGGCGGCGGACTTCAGCGCCAACGACCAGCTCGCGAAGCTGATCGGCGAGAGCGACTTCAACTCCCTCTTTCATCAGGGCGAGAAGGAGTCGATGTATCTCGCCGACGTGGCGCGGCGGGTCATCCTCGTCGTGCTGTTCGACAACCGGACGACGCTCGGCCTGGTACGCCTCAAGATGAAGCAGACCGTGGACGAATTGACGAAGCTGTTCGAGCAGGTGTTCGCGCGCCCTGCGCAGGGACAGGGCGGCGCCCCCGGACTCCTGTCCGGTGCGGACGACGAGATCGACAAGCTGTTCCAGTAAAGGAGACGACAGCCATGTCGATGATCAACTACGCGTCGCGCGAGATCAACTGCAAGATCGTGTACTACGGCTCGGGCCTCGGCGGCAAGACGACGAACCTCGAGCACGTCTACGGCAAGGTGCAGCCGGACACCCGCGGCAAGCTGATCTCGCTCGCCACGGAGACGGAGCGCACCCTCTTCTTCGATTTCCTCCCGGTCGATCTCGGCACCATCCGCGGCTTCAAGACGCGGTTCCATCTCTACACGGTGCCCGGCCAGGTGTACTACAACGCGAGCCGGAAGCTCATCCTCAAGGGGGTCGACGGCATCGTGTTCGTCGCCGACTCGCAGGTCGAGCGCATGGAGGCGAACCAGGAGGCCATGCAGAACCTGTACGACAACATGGCCGAGTACGGGTACGATCTCACGAAGATGCCGTTCGTGATCCAGTACAACAAACGCGACCTGCCCAACGCTGCGCCGGTGCGCGAGCTCCAGGCGGCGTTGAACCCGGGGTGGGAGGTGACGGAGCCGTCGCGCCAGCGCGTCACGCCCGACCCCTCGCACGCCGGCGAGAACCTGGTGGAGCAGCTCGGGACAGGCGAGTGGGTGGAACATGCACCATATTTCGAGGCCGTCGCCGTGACGGGCGACGGCGTGTTCGAAACGCTCCGCGCCGTGAGCAAGCTCGTGCTCAAGTCGCTGGCCTGACCCAGTCGCCGATCGTGTGAACCTCCCGAACGCCGTCACCGCCGCCCGTATCGCCGTCACGCCGCTCATCGCGTGGTTGCCGCTCGCGCCCTCGTCGACGCTCCGGCTGACGGCGTTCCTGCTGTTCGTGCTCGCGGCGGTGACGGACTACGTGGACGGGCGGCTCGCGCGCTCGCGGAAGCAGGAGACGGACCTCGGACGCCTGCTCGATCCCCTCGCCGACAAGCTGCTGCTCGTCGCGACGATCATCCCGATGTACGTCCTCATGCGGCCCACGGCGCAGACCACCGAGCCCTGGCCCGTGAAGGCCCTCGAGAACGTGCTCCCCTTCCGCACGCCCGTCGGCGACGTACCGCTCGCGTGGTGGATCGTCGCCGTCGTGCTGGGGCGCGAGCTGTTCATGACGATCTTCCGCCAGGCCGCGGCCCGCCGCGGCGTGGTGATCTCGGCCATCGGGCCGGCGAAATGGAAGACCGGCTTTCAGTCCGTGTGGGTCGGCTCGGCCTACTTCTGGTTCTTCGTCGCCACCGTCGCGGCCACGCGCGGCTGGGACACGCCCGGCTGGACCGCCTTCGCGTCGTTCAATGGCATCGTCGGGGTGGCCTGCATGGTCGGCGCCCTCCTGCTGACGCTCTACTCGCTCGGGCTCTATCTGCGCACGTACGGCCGCGTCTTCGTCGGCACGCCGGTGCGCGGCCGCGGCTAGCGCCGCCCGATGCGCATCGAAGTCGTCACCATCGGTGACGAGCTGCTGCTCGGCTTCACGATCGACACCAACGCCGCTCACCTCGCACGCCAGCTCGCCGCCGTGGGCGTGGAGATCATCCGGCGTACCACCTGCGGCGACACGGCAGAGTCGATCGCGGCGGCGGTCGGTGAAGCCCTCGAGCGTGCCGACGGCGTGATCACCACTGGTGGTCTCGGCCCGACGAGTGACGACCTCACCAAGCCCGCCATCGCCGCCCTGTTCGGTCGCGGGATGACGCTGGACGAGGAGCACCTGGCCTGGATGCGCGATCGCTGGGCGACGCGATGGCCCGAGCGGCCCATGCCGGAGGCCAATGTCCAGCAGGCGATGGTGCCCGAGGGCGCGCGCAAGCTCGAGAACCGCCACGGCTCGGCCCCGGGCATCTTCCTCGAGGACGCACGCGGCCGGTGGGTGGCGATGCTGCCCGGCGTCCCGCGGGAGATGCGCGGCATGCTCGGCGACACCCTGCTGCCGCTGATTCGCGAGCGTCTGGGCGACGTCGATCGCGTCGTGCGGTCGACGACGCTCCGCACGACCGGCGTGGCGGAATCGCTGGTCGCCGATCGCATCGAGACGATCGAGGGGGGCGTCGGCGACGTCAGCCTCGCCTATCTGCCGAACGTCGACGGTGTCGACCTGCGGCTCACGGTGCGAGACCTGCCGCCGCGCGAGGCGGACGCGCGACTCGCCGCCGCGGCGGAGCGCGTGCGGGGCGTGATGGGCGCCGCCATCTACGGCGAAGGCGAGGACGACCTGGCCGCGGTCGTCCTCGAGGCCTGCCGAGCCCGCGGCCTGATGCTCGCCGTGGCCGAGAGCTGCACCGGCGGCATGCTCGGCGCTCGGCTGACCGCGATTCCTGGCAGCAGCGACGTCGTGTGCGGTGGTGTCATCGCCTACGCCGACGCGGTGAAGCGGTCGCTCCTCGACGTCCCCGAGGCGCTCCTGCTCGCGCACGGCGCCGTGAGCGAGCCGGTGGTGCGCGCCATGGCCACCGGCGCCCGCGCGCGGCTCGACGTGGGGGCTGCGCTCGCGATCACCGGCGTCGCCGGTCCGGGCGGGGGAACCGCCGCGAAGCCGGTCGGCGCCGTATGGATCGCGCTGGATCTCGAGGGCAGGGTCGAGGCGCGCGCGCTGCGCCTCTGGGGCGACCGGGACGAGGTGCGTCGCCGCTCCGCCCAGGCCGCGCTCGAGCTGCTCCGTCGCGCATTGTCGCCGGGCGGAAACAGCTGAGCCGGAGAAGGCACGGCCGTTGCACCCTCCGTGGCGCGGGGTGAGATTTCGTGAGACGCCCCTTCAGCAACGCCGCGCACCGCATCATGTCAGAAGAGAACGGGTACGTGAACGACGTCGAGACCAGCGACGCGGAGCCGACCATCGATCCGGTCGGGGCCGACGGCGTGGCCGCCGACGTCGCCCCCAGCGCGTCCGACCGGCAGCTCGCCGATGAGCGGGACCGCTATCTCCGGCTCGCCGCCGAGTACGACAACTTCCGCAAGCGCACCACCCGCGAGCGCCAGGAGGCGCATCTGCGCGGCCAGGGCGACATGCTCAAGGGGATGATCGACGCGCTGGACGACCTCGCGCGCTTCGCCCACGTCGATCCCGCGTCGACCGACGCGAAGACCGTCGTCGACGGCGTGGCGATGGTCGAGAAGAAGCTCATGAAGACGCTCGCCGGCCACGGGTTGGAGGTGATCGACCCGGTCGACCATCCGTTCGACCCCGCACGCCATGAAGCGGTGATGACCGAGCCCGCGGCGACGCCGGAGGAAGATCACGTCGTCGCACGCGTCTTCCAGCAGGGCTACCTGTTCAACGGGCAGCTGCTCAGACCTGCGCGCGTCGTCGTGAAGCAGTGGAACGGCTGACCGCGTAAGGTCCGCCATGGCTCAGCAAGACTACTACGCCGTGCTCGGCGTTCCCGCGTCGGCGACGCAGGACGAGATCAAGAAGGCGTACCGCAAGCTCGCCGCGAAGCACCACCCCGACAAGAATCCCAACGATCCCAAGGCGGCCGAGACCTTCAAGGGGATCTCGGAAGCATATCAGACGTTGGGCGACGCCGAGAAGCGCAAGCAGTACGACGACATGCGCCGTCTGGGCGCCTTCGGAGGCTTCGGCGGAGGCGCGCGCGGCGGAGGCGGTGCGCGACCCGGCACGTACGGCTATCCGCCTCCGGGCGCCGGTGGTGCCGCGGGGGGAATCCGGTTCGAGGATCTCGGGGACCTCGGCGGCTTCGGCGGCCTGGGCGACATCTTCAGCTCGATGTTCGGCGGCAACGCCCGGACAGGAGCGGGGGCGCAGGCGCGCAACCGCGGCCCGCAGCGCGGCGAGGACATCGAGACCGCGTTGGAGATTCCGTTCCGCACCGCGGCGCTGGGCGACAAGGTGCCGGTGGAGCTCGACGTCACCGAGGAGTGCGGCACCTGTCACGGCACCGGGGCCGCACCGGGCGCCAAGCTCGTGACGTGCAGCGAATGCGGCGGCCGGGGGACGATCAGCTTCGGCCAGGGCGGCTTCGCGGTGCAGCGCCCCTGTCCCGTGTGCCTGGGGCGCGGTCAGGTTCCCACGGAGCCCTGCCCGACGTGCAACGGCACCGGCCAGGTGCGCTCGCGCAAGAAGGTGCTGATCACCGTTCCGGCGGGCGTCGACGAGGGCACGAAGATCCGCCTCAAGGGGCAGGGCGCGCGCGGCCCCAAGGGCGGACCGCCGGGCGATCTCCTGATCACCTTCCACGTGAAGCCGGACCGCTTCTACAAGCGCGAGGGGCTCGATCTGATCGCGCCCGTGAAGATCACCATCGCCGACGCCACCCTCGGCTCGAAGGTGCGCGTCAAGACGCTCGACGGGCGCACGGTCACCGTGAAGATCCCGCAGGGCACGAGCTCGGGAAAGCGTCTCCGCGTGCCCGGCCTCGGCATCGAGCGCGACGCGCGACGCGGGGATCTGATCGTCGAGGTCGAGGTAGTGGTGCCCGACAAGCTGACGCCCGAGCAGGAAGAAGCGATGCGCAAGTTCGCCGAGGCGATGGGCCACAAGGGGTAAAGCAGGGCTCTCAACGCCGTAACGCGCCCGGATTGAACGCTGTGTCGGCATGTCGGGCGTATCAAGCCGCCATTACCGGCAGCCCTCTCCCCCCGCGCTCGATCACTCCGCCGCCGAGCACCGTCGCGCCGTCGTAGAGCACGAGTGACTGCCCGGGTGTGATCGCCGACGCCGGCTCGTCGAGCGCGACCTCGACCTCGTCCCGCTCCACGCGCACCAGCATGCCGCGCGCGGGACGGGCGCGATGCCGAATCTGGACCTCGACGCCGGCGCCGGCGGGCGGCGCGTCCACCAACCAGTTCAGCTCGCGCGCGACGACGAGACGGCCGAGGAGGTCGGCGCGCGGGCCGATCACCACCGCACGGGTGGCCGGGCGGATCTCCACCACGAACATCGGCTCGCTGAACCCACCCGGCAGGCCACGCCGCTGCCCGATCGTGAACCGCGCATATCCGTCGTGCTCGCCCACCACCATGCCGTCGCGGCGAATGAACGGGCCGCGCGCGAGCGCCGCGGCTCCCGCACCCAGCTCGCGCGCGATGACCTTCGCGTGATCGCCGTCCGGCACGAAGCAGATGTCCTGACTCTCGCGCTTCTCGGCCACGAGCTCGAGCCCCAGCTCGTGCGCGACGGCTCGGGTTTGCGCCTTGCTCTGACACCCGACAGGAAGCAGCATGCGCGACAGCACCGGCCGCGCGATTCCCCAGAGGAAGTACGACTGATCCTTGTTCGGATCGAGCCCGCGCCGGAGGACGCCGTCGCGCACCTGCGCATAGTGCCCCGTCGCGATCCAGCGCGCGTCGATCGCGTCCGCCTTGTGGACGAGATCGCGGAACTTGGTGAAGGTGTTGCAGCGCACGCAGGGGATCGGCGTGCGGCCGCGCGCGTACTCGTCGACGAAGTCGCGCACCACGTCGCGGCCGAACGCCGACTCGAGATTGAGCACGTAGTGCGGGACACCGAGCTGGTCGCAGATCCGGCGCGCGTCGTTCACGCTGTCGAGCGAGCAGCAGGGACGATCGGGCAGCTCGTCGCCGTGGCAGCCGAGCTTCATCGTCGCGCCCACGACATCGTAGCCCTGGCGCACGAGGAGCGCCGCCGCGACCGAGGAATCGACCCCGCCGCTCATCGCCACAAGGACCCGCTCCCGCATTCCGATCACGCGGGCGTGAGCCGCCGCGCCTTCTCCACCAGGGTGGGGAAGAGCTCGGCCACCCGGTCGATGCAGGCGTCGGTCGTCAGCGCACCGAGGCTCATCCGGATCGCCGCGCTGGCCAGATCCGGCGAGACGCCGATCGCGCTGAGCACGTGCGACGGCGTGACGCTTCCGCTCTGACACGCCGAGCCGGCCGAGCAGGCCACGCCGCGGAGGTCGAGCGCCATGAGCATCGACTCGCTGTCGACGCCGGGGACCGAGACGTTCAGGATGTGCGGCGCGCGGGGGCTGCCGCGGCCGTGGATCACCGCATCGGGAATGCGCGCCAGGAGCGCGGCCTCCAGGCGGTCGCGCTGGCGCTCGAGCTTCTCCCACTCGTGCGCCCGCTCGGCCACCGCCAGCTCGGCGGCGCGCGCGAGGCCGACGGCCATCGCGACATTCTCCGTGCCCGGCCGACGCCCGCGATCCTGCTCGCCGCCGAACATCAGCGGCTCCATCGGCGTGCCGCGGCGGATGTAGAGCGCGCCGATCCCCTTGGGCGCGCCGATCTTGTGGCCGGAGAGCGACAGCAGGTCGAAGGGCATGCGCCGCGTGTCCACCTCGACCTTGCCGAACGCCTGCACCGCATCGGTGTGGAACACCACGCCTCGCGCCCTGGCGCGGGCGGCGAGGGCAGGGACGTCCTGGAGTACGCCGATCTCGTTGTTCACCCACATCACGGAGCAGACGGCGACGTCCTCGGTCACCAGCGCATCGAAGGAACGGTCGTCCACCAGGCCGCCGGCCTGCATGGCCACGATCCGCTCCTCACCCCCCTCCCGGCCGACCTGATGCGCCGCGGCGAGCACCGCCTTGTGCTCGATCGGGGTCGTCACGACGGCACGGCGGCCGTCGCCCTCGCGGGCGCGCCAGACGCCGAGGAGGGCCATGTTGTCGGCCTCGGTGCCGCACGAGGTGAACACCACTTCGTCGTTCGTGGCGCCGAGACATCGGGCCAGCCGCTCGCGCGCCTCGTCCAGCGCCGTGCGCGCTTCGCGCCCCCACCGGTGCGGGCTCGACGGGTTGCCGAAGCGCGCGCCGAAGAACGGCTGCATCGCCTCCAGCACCTCCGCCCGAACGGGCGTGGTCGCGGCGTGGTCGAGGTAGACGGGGTCTGGCATACCCATGAAAGCTAACGATTTGGAGTGGGCGGAGACACCGGGGACCGGTGCGCCCTTGACTGACACCTCGGATCCGGTGCACACGTAGAGCCGCCATGACCGAGCCCAGAGCCCCGCTCCCGGCGGCAACCCTGCCGCATGATGCCCTCCCCGCCGTCGGCCCGCTCGATGAAGCCCGCGAGCGCGCCATCCGCCTGCTCACCGACGGTTTCGCCTACGACGTCATCACCGTCGACGAGTTCGAGTGGCGGCTCGGGCAGCTCGGCCACGCCGACTCGCCCCAGGCCATCGAGGCCCTGGTGGCGGATCTCGGCACGCCGGGTCAGGCGGCGGTCACGTCGCGCCGGAGCGCCGGGCTCGCTCCCGCCGAAGGACGAATCCTCGGTATCATGAGCGCGATTCGCCGCGAAGGCCCCTGGCGCGCGCCGCAGCGGTTGAGCGTGAAGGCGGTGATGAGCGAGATCCGCATCGATCTGCGCTATGCGGTCCTGCCTCCCTCCTGCACGATCGACATATCGGCGATCATGGCGAACGTGCAGGTCATCGTCCCGCCGAGCATGGTCGTGGACTTCGACGTCGGCTCGTTCATGGCGGCGACCCGGAACGACGTCCGCGCCCAGCGCCTCACCGGGTACCTCGAGCCGGACGTCCGGATCCGCGGGTCGGCCGTGATGGCCGAGGTACGTGTGCGAGTGAAGGAGCTCGGCCGGTAGCTCAGCCCGGGAGCAGCGCCGCGCGCACCGGCGCCGCGTCCAGCCCACCCAGCCGCAGAGGAAGGGCGATCAGCTCGTATCGGCCCTCCGCGATGCCGCGCAGATCGAGGTTCTCCAGCACGTAGGCACCGCCGCCGAACAGGGCCTGGTGGACCTCGAGCGTCTTGCTCTCGCGCTCGTCCACCGACGGCGCATCCACGCCGACGAGCTTCACCCCCGCCGCCGCGAGCAGGATCGCCGCCGCCGCCGAGAGCACAGGCCACCCCGCGGGAAAGGTGCCTTCGGCGATTGTCCGGTCGGTGCGGAGGAGCAAGCGCTCGCAGCCGGCCAGCCTCGCGTCGCCGGCGTCGAGCGCCAATGGCCCATCGGGGGCGCGGGTGACGTCGAGCACGACCACGGGCCCCACGAACGGCTCCAGAGGCAGCATGTCGCTGGCGGGCCAGCCATCGCGCACGTGCAGGGGGGCGTCCGCGTGCGTCCCGACGTGCGGGCTGCCGGCGATGTGCGACAGGTTGACGCTCGCGCCCTGCGCGATCCGCGCGCTCCACCCGCAGGTGAAGGGAACGTCACCCGGCCACTCGGGAGTGCCGGGCCGCACGAGCACCGAGATGTCGAGCAGCGCCACGCTACGCCCGCGCGCCGTAGAACTTCGCGCGCACGGCCCACAGGGCGGGGAAGAACTTCTGGTCGATCGTGCGCGCGAGATACTTCGCGCCGAGCGTGCCGCCGGTCCCGCCGGTGAGGGGGCCGAGCACCCGCTCGACGAGCTGCACGTGCTTGAACCGCCACTGGCCGAACTGCTGCTCGTACTCGAGCAGCGCCTCCGCGAGGAAGAACAGCACCGTCGGTCGCTCACCGACGTACAGCGCCTCGAGCTCGACGCCCTGCGAGCGCAGCAGGTCCATGAAGAGATCCTGCAGCGTCGGCCGCGCGAGGGCGCGACGGACGACGTCAGGGATCTC
>JABFYH010000096.1 GCA_013361335.1 Gemmatimonadaceae bacterium
GGCCGCGCTCCTCGGCGGCCGGCTCGAGCGTCGCCGGCAGGGCCCAACCAGATCCCGAGGAACGTGATGCCGACCCTCGACGAGTATCAGGCCGAGCGGGTGGCGCGCCACCTGGCAGCGGAGCGGGAGGCGCGGCGCGACACGCGGCGCGAGATGCTGCGCGTCATGGGCATCATCGCCTTCTGGACGGCGTGTGGGCTCGCGCTCCTCGGCATGGCCTTTCACGTCACCGACCACACGATCGGCATGGCCTTCTGGTGGGGCGGGCACATCGTCTGGATCGGCGGCGTCGCGAGCGCGATCCATTCGGCGTACCGTCGCGGCGAGGCGCGAGGCGACTGGTGAGCCGCGTCGACTGGCCGCTCGCGATCACTTTGGCGTTCGTGTTCGTCGTGATGTCGGTGCTGCGATGGCGGTACTTCATGCGCCGCAGCCGGCGAAAGCGTGAACCGTGATCCGTGATCCGTGATCCGTAACGGCGAAGGGCACACCGGACTCGGTCCGGTGTGCCCTTCACGCCCTCAAACGCCTCTACGGTTCACCGTTCACCGTTCACCGTTCACCCGCCGACCGGACCGAGCGGCTCTTCAGGCGTCGGTGGTGGAGGCGGCGCCACGTCGGACGCCGGGCCTTTCTTCACGCTGCGAAAGATCCACCGCACGAACCACACGATCAGCACGATCGGCAGGATGATCTTGATCGCGAAGATGCCGACCGCGAGCAGCACGCCCACGAAGGCCAACAGGATCCCGCCGAAGGCGAGCACGAACAGGATCGGCAGGCCGATCAGGCCGAGCAGCAGGAAGAGCGGTGCGCCGAGGACGCCGAGCACCATGACGATCGGCAGGCCGACGACCTTGAGGATCCCGCCGAGGGGGACGAGCACGAGCAGCAGCGTGCCGAGCAGGCCGCCTACCGTGCGCCCGACGAGGAATCGCAGCGCCAGACCTTTCAGCAACAGCCACATGGGCGGAGCTCCTTCGCGGGTGTGGGTGACGTCGCTCGGCGCGCCATCGTCTGACAAGGCTGCACCGACCCCCGTCCGTACGGGCGGATCTCCCGAGGGTTTCGGCATGACCGCTACCACCGCCCGACGTCTCCTCACCGCCGCGCTGCTCGTGTGGGGGCTGTACGACCTCACGCATGCGGGACGGGGCACCCCTGTATTGGACGGCGTCGACCTCGCCATTCACGAGACGGGGCACCTCGTCTTCGGTCCCTTCGGGGAGTTCATCGGCTTCGCCGGCGGGACGCTGTTCCAGCTCATCATGCCCGCGCTGTTCGCGGGCTACTTCTGGCGGCGCGGCGATCGGCACGCGGCGAGCGTCGCCGTCTGGTGGGTGGGGCAGAACTGCGGGCACATCGCGACGTACGTGGCCGATGCACGGGCGCAGGAGCTGCCGCTCGTCGGCGGGGGCGAGCACGACTGGTTCTATCTGCTCTCCGCGACCGGACATCTCCCGCAGGACGTCGCGATCGCGCGGGCGATCCGCGCGGCTGGGATGGTGCTCGTGGTGGGCGCCTCCGCGTGGGGCTTCATCGCGGCCGGCCGTCGCCCGGTCGACGACGACACCCTTCCTTCGACCGTTGCCGCATGAGCGTCATCCTCCGCACCGCCGGTCTGCTGATCCTCTCGAACGTCTTCATGACGTTCGCGTGGTACGCGCATCTCCGAAACCTCAGCGGCCGTCCCTGGCTGGTGGCGGCGCTCGCGAGCTGGGGGATCGCCCTGTTCGAGTATCTGCTCCAGGTGCCCGCCAACCGCATCGGCTACACGGCGCTGTCGCTCGGACAGCTCAAGATCCTGCAGGAGGCGATCACCCTGTCGGTGTTCATCCCGTTCGCCTTCTTCTACATGAAGCAGCCGCTCCGGCTCGACTTCCTGTGGGCGTCGCTGTGCATCCTGGGCGCGGTGTACTTCATGTTCCGCGGAGCTGCCGGGTGACGCTATGCGTCCAGCGTCGGGAGCGGGCGCGGCTTCGTGCGGGCCTGGGTGCGCTGCAGGAGCTTGATCGCCGAGGGGCTGATGTCGCCCAGCGCCGCTTCGTGCTGGCGGAGGAGCTCTGAGCTCGATGCGGCGAGGGGCGTGAGGCGCTGACGCCGGATGCGCACGTAGTTGAGGCGCAGCAGCCAGATGGCGCGCGCGGTGTCGCTCACGGTCATCGGCTGGAACATCGCCCATCCGGAGGTCGGGGCGAAATCGAGGGGCTGGGCGAGCTGCTCGCCGACCACGCTGGCCTTGAGCGCCTTGGTGAGGGCGAGGTGCACCGAGCAGTCCTCGTGCACGTGGCCGATCTGGCGGCCGTAGAGGCGGAACTCCACGCCATCCGTCGCGCCGGGGGTGGTCGGGCTCGCGTGCGGCCTGAGCTCGACGCCGGGCCAGCGGCGGACCTCCTCCATGATCGTCGTGGCGAACCGCTCGCGGTCGTCCGATGACAGCATGCGTCTCCCTCCGGCAAAGGCACGGCCCCAGCGTGTGCGGGGCGCTGGCTGCTGGCTTCATGAAGGGCATACTCTGTACCTTCGAGGCACCTACCGCCACCACCAGACCCCCTCGACCCGATGCTTCAGTCCGCTCGTTTCCAAGTGTTTGCGATCCTGCTGGCCTCTGGTGCGCCCGTCGCGACCGGCGGGGCGCAGTGGACGCCCGTCACCAGCCCGACCGACGTCGAGCTGCGCGGATTGAGCGTCGTGTCGCCGAACGTCGTGTGGGCGAGCGGGCAGCGGGGCACCGTCGTGCGCACCACCGATGGGGGGCGGACCTGGAGCCGGGACACGGTGCCCGGTGCGGGCGCGCTCGACCTGCGAGCGATCGCGGCGACGTCGGCGCTGGTGGCCCACGCGATCAGCATCGGCGACTCGTCGAGGATCTATGGCACCGCCGACGGAGGCCGGACCTGGACGCGACGGTGGTCCGCCACGCGGAAGGGCACCTTCCTCGATGCGATCCGCTTCTGGGACGCGCGCAACGGCATCGCGATGAGCGATCCAGTGGACGGCCGGTTCCTGCTGCTCATCACGGCCGACGGCGGGGACAGCTGGCAGGAGGTGCCGGTGTCCGCGCTGCCGCCGGCGCTGCCGGGCGAGGGCGGCTTCGCGGCGAGCGGGAGCTGCCTCACGGTGGCGGGGCATGCCGACGTGTGGTTCGCGAGCGGCGGGGCCACGGTCGCGCGGGTGTACCACTCGGCCGACCGCGGGCGGAGCTGGACGGTGAGCGACACGCCGATCCGCGCCGGGGTCGGCTCGGCGGGAATCTTCTCCGTCGCCTTTCGCGATGCGCGGAATGGCGTGATCGCCGGGGGTGACTACGCGAAGCCGACGCTGCGCGGTCGGAACCTCGCACTCACCCGCGACGGAGGCCGCACCTGGACGCTCGCCGACAGCACGTCGTCGCCGGCGGGCTACCGCTCGGCGGTGACGTATGTGCCCGGCATTCCGGCGAGCACTCTGGTGGCGGTCGGACTGAGCGGCACCGACATCTCGCGCGACCGCGGGGTCACGTGGACGAGCGTGGACACGGTCGCATACAACAGCGTCGCCTTCGCGACGCCGACGCGCGGGTGGGCGGTGGGACCGAAGGGGCGCATCGCACGGTGGTCGACGCGCCCTTAGGAGCCGGTGTCGACGAGGCTCGCGTCACTCGGAGGGGGGACCGTCGGACGAAGTCGAATGCGTGGCGCCCGGGCCCAGGCAGATGATGGCGACGACGCTCGGCACGCGATCGCGACCCCGGTATCCATCGGGCGGTGCCGGCGCGACCACGATGGCCTGGTCGAGCCACCGCTCCCGAGCGCCGGCGTCGGCGTCCTCCAGCAACCGGTGCAGGGCGCGCTCGGCGCCAAGCGGGCGAGCGAGGCTCGCGGTTGCAAGAAGCCGGGACGCACGCGCCGCGGCGGAGGCGCGCAGGTGACGTGGCACCCGCTCGACCGCGAGCGCAACGCGTCGGTCGATTGCCCGCTCCGGCCTGCGCGACCGGCGGACCTGCCCACATTCGCGCGCCAGCACCTCGCCATGAATCCATTCCGCACACTGCGCGATCGCTACGACGGCCGCAGTCTTGGCGATGCCACGTGCAGGACCTTCACAAGCGCGCGCTGCACGAGCGACGATGTCGACGTCGGTAACCGGCGGTGCTCCGTTCAGGCCCGCTACGAGCCGCCCGTCGTCGAGCGCGGCGAGCCAGCCCGCGTCGGCTGAATGGGCGGCGGCGACGAGTGTCCGACATCGGCGACCGCCACACGACGCAGGCGACGGCCGCGCCCATCGTGCGATCCGCTGGAGCGTCTCACCATGCCGCGTGGCGTATCCATCATCCGACGTGGCCGCCACGCCTGGCGGAGACGCGAGCGCGGGCACGACGTCGATGCCGCGTCCGAGCGTACGCCCCGCCATGCCGAGCTTCTCGCGGAGACGCCGTTCGACATCGAGGAGCAGAGCTGCCCCTGCCGGCGGCGCGACGAGGTACGAGTGTACGACCGCCGACCCGCCTGGCCGCCGCACTCGCCCGACGCGCTGGGCCAGTCGCGCCGGGTTCCACGGCAGGTCGAGATGCACCACGACGCTCGCGTCCTGCAGGTTCACCCCCTCGGACAGGAGGTCGGTCGCGATGAGCAGGGTGACGAGCTCGTGGCCCACCGGCGCCTGAACGCCTCGCGCTCGCGGGGCGAAGCGCTCCAGCAGCGCATCACGCGATAATCGGCCGCTCGCGATCCGCGCCTCTCGCGCCGTGAGAAGTCCGACGTTGCCGGTGTGGACGAGTCGACGGAAATACGTCTCGGCCGTGGTCGCGAGCTCGGCGAAGGCGAGCACTCCCGTACCGTCGTGCGCGCGACGGATCTCGCGCAGTATCGCGAGACGTGCGTCGTCGGGATCTGGGGTGGCAGCCATGGCGGCATCCAGCCGGCGCAGCGCATCGTGCTCCAGCGAGATGGTCTCCATGAGATCCGGCACCCGAAGCGGATCCGCGGTGGTGGCCACGAGCAGCGGAGCAAACCCGAGCTGGATCGCGCCGTCGACCTCCTGCCAGGCCTCGAGCTCGCGGCGAGTCGGGAGGCGGCCCTCCGTCACGCTCGCCTCGATCGCGGTAGCAGCGCGTCGTCGACGCCGGATGGCGGCACGCAGCGCGGCGCGGCTCGAGGCCCACGCGCGTACGAGGCCGATCGTGCGCAGCACGCCGGGGTCGCCACCGTCCACGGGCCTGGCCGGCGCAGGGAGCGAAAGGATCGCCTCCAGCACCGCGCCGTCATCGACGGCCGGGCGCGCCCACGTCGGCGGCGCGACGGCGGGAAGAAGATCGGCGCCCGCCGCGCCGCCTCGCACCACGAACGCCGCAAGCGCCGATGCGTCCAGCGCGAACGCCCGCGCACCGTGAAAGAGCGCGATCTGCGCCGCCAGATCACGCGTCCTGTTCTGGAGTGGGGTCGCCGAGAGCAGCAGGAGGCGAGCGCTCGCCGCCAGATCGGCGAGCGCGCCGTAGCGCCGGGTGTTCGTCGAGCGGAAATGGTGCGATTCGTCGACGACGATCCCGTCCGGCACGGTGTCGACGACCCGACCGCGGCTCAGCTCTTCGTGCGAGACGACGCTGCACGAGATCCCCGTTCGCTCCATCGCCTGGCGCCAGGTCGCGCGCAGCGACGCGGGTACGACGACGAGCGGCCGACGCCACCCCTTCGCCACCGAGAGCGCGACGTAGGTCTTCCCTCGCCCGACGTCGTCGGCGAGGAGACAACCACCGCTGCGCGCGATGGCATCGTTGACCCGCGCTGCGGCCGCGCACTGATCCGGCCGCAGCAGCACAGCGCCGAGCTGCGGGTCGACGGCCGGCGGCGTGCATGCTGCGGCGATGCGTGCCCGCGCCGCGCGGAGCCGGAGCTCCGTCAGCGACACCAGGCGACCAGGGGCGCCACGTCCTCACGTCGCAGTCGATAGGCCTGGCAGCTCGCGGCCATCAGCTCCTCCACCGTCGGCGGGTGGCCAAGCAGCGCACGCTCGGCAATCGGCGCGAGCAATGACCGGGCGCGGGGCCAGTCCTGTGGGAGCGGCAGCAGCTCGACCGTCCACGCGAGATACCGGTGCCACCCGCCGCGGGCCGGCTCGGCGATCGCGTTCAACCAGGCCGCCGCCAGCGGACTGTTGAGCAACGCGGCCAGGGCGAGCGCGTCGGCCGGATCCACGCATGGCACGACGTAGCAGCTGTTGAGGGGCACGGTCGGATCGCCCGCCGCGAGGACGGCTGCGCGCGGCACTCGGCCGAAGTCGCTCCAGACGACCCGCGTTCGTGCACAGTCAGCCGCCTCGGTGCGGAACAGCATCCACCACACCCCGGATCCTCGAAGGTCGGCCCGCGCGCGCAGCCGCCGGCGCCAGGGCGCGAGCCACTTCGCGGTCGCGACGGGCAATGAGGGCAGGGGCATCCCACGCGCGCCATGCGTCCAGACGATGGCGCGGTTGCTCTCGGGGATTCGCCAGGGCGCGACGGAGTCGCCGCGGAGCAGCGGCCGGAGCATGCACAGTTCCACCGCCCCGATTCGGCCTCGATGATGGACCGTCGCCAGCTCGCGACTCATGCCGACTGCGTCGACCGTGAACGCGTCGTTGCATCCGCACTTCACACCGAGGGTCGCTCGACCCACGGCACCCGCATGCAGCGGTCGTCCGCCCGAGCGGAGGCGATCGAACGCGCGGCGAACCTCGGGGGGCAGCAGCAGCCATGGGCTTGCCGACTCGTGCTCGTCCAGCCGGACGGACTCAGGCGCGACGCGCCATTCGACGTCGATCGGCCGGCGTCGCACCGCCACCGATGCGGCATGGGACGACGTACATCGGGACATGAGTATGAACGACGGATATACCGCAGCGTCAAAGGTGGCGGGCGCTTCGGTCCAGTCCTCGATCCGCTGCACCCTCGCGGTGGCCGCGACCAGGCGGCGGAGCGCACCACCCGACAGGGAGCGCCACAGCTTGGTCGGCACGAGCAGCGCGACCGCACCGCCATCGGGTGCCGCGAGCGTCAGGCTGCGTTCCACGAACAGCGCCGCGAGATCCACCTGGGCAGCGAAACCGAGGGTCGCCTCGCCAAGCGGGGTCCACCCAGCCTCGCGAAAGACCCGGAACCCCGCCCGCAACCTGGCACGCGCCGCCGCTGGAATGTTGTGCAGCCGCACCCACGGGGGATTCCCGACGACCAGTCGAAAGCCACCCCGCGCATGCACGTGCGCGAAGTGGGACGGAAAGGAGAAGGGGAGCGCACCGCCATCGGCGAGCCGACGACGCTCACGTCGCAACCCCGCGGCGCGCTGGCGGAGAGTGCGTCGCTCGGCCGCGTCGACCTCGGCCGCCGGTCGCTGACCGAAGAGGTCGTGGCTCCGCCGAGCGAGCACCCGTTCGCGTCTCGCCGCGTTGACCGCCGCCAGACTGCGGTCGAGCGCCGATAGCGCTCGTCGTCGCTCCTCCAGCGCGAGCGCCCGACGCAGCGGCGCCTTGCTCGCCCCGGCCGCGCGAACGTATCGCTCGCGGAGCCGCAGCAACACCGCGGGCGGGCCCACCAGCGCCGGCGCGCTCGTGAACGCGTCCCCCGACAGCGTGTCGCCGACGCGAACGTTGCAGTCGAGGTTCGGCAGCGGCGTCACCGCCCACATTCGCGTCTCGTCGCTCTCGATGACGACGGAGAGCCAGAGGCGCAGCTCGCAGAGCCATACCGCCATCGGGTTGACGTCGACGCCGTGGATCGCCTGAGCCAGCACGTCTCGGCGAATGACGGCGACGCCGCGCGTATCCCCGGCCGCGCGCCGCAACATCGTGATCTGCTCGAGCAGGTGGACGAGAAAGGCGCCCGAGCCGCAGGCCGGATCGAGCACGGTGAGCGACCGCAGCCGTGTAGTCAGCTCGGCCGCGACATCCGGTGGCAACGCTCGACCGGTCAGGCCAGCTCGCACGTCTTCGGGTGTCACCGCGCCCCCTTCGAGGACGCTGACGAGTGCGTGGTCGGTGACGTGAGCAACGAGCGATTGCGGCGTGTAGTATGCCCCACTGGTCCGTCGCTCGCGGGCGGCCATCAGGGACTCGAAGGCGCGCCCGAGCATCTCCGGATCAATCGCGACCTCGGACCAGGCGCTCTGCTCCTCGCGGGCCGTGAAACGGTAGGCACCGAGTACCTCGCCGAACAGCGCGCCAAGCGATTCGTCGGAGAGCCGGGCGCGCGTGTGGCGGCGCTCGAGCGGCGTCTTCGCGAACAGGCCGCCATTGAGGAACGGCACGCTGCCGAAGTCACGAGCAGCGGCGGCTCGGCGACGAATGGGCGTGTTGAGGGTTCCGAAGAAGAGCGGCAGCATGACGCGCTGGTGGAAGCCGCCGCCGCGGGTCATGCAGTCATCGAACCGGGTGGCAAGGAAGGCGTGGTCGCCGTCGAGCCATCCCTTCGCTTGCAGAAAGCATAGAAAGAGCAGGCGGGAGACGGCGACGAGCGCGAGCTCCGCACGGTCCGTGTCCGGCATCGCCGGCAGCGAGCGTGCGAGCGCGCCGACGTGCTGCTCCAGCGTGCGATAGAATCGCCGCGACAGCGCATCGCGGCCGAGCAGCTCGCACCAGCGCGTATGTACGAGCAGGTCGTCGCCGACGGCGGCGGCCTCCATCGCGCAGAGCGCTTCGGCGTCGCTGGCGACGAGGCGCGACGGGTGCGCGAGCAGGGCGAGGAGGCGTGGTGGGCGGTGCGCCGGCGACCAGCAGCCGATGCCGATCTCGTCGCGGCCGGGGCTGACGCCGATCAGCGTCCACAGCACGTGCGCGGTGTGCGACGAGAGGGTGGCGGCGAGCGCGCTGAAGAGCTGTCGAAGCGGCGCAGCCGGTGGCGCGGTGACGAGCAGGGCGCGCATCGCTCCGCGCCCCGATACGAGGCGGACGTCGGTGAGCTCCGACGGCAGAGCGAGGGAGTCGCGCGTCGCCGCATCCAGCGTGAGGACGGGGCCGTCGAAGCCGAGGGTGGTCGCGAGCGCGGCGAGGCCGTCGGGGGTTGCGGCGGAGAGGAGGGCGGCGGCCTGCCGGAGTGTGTGCACCCCGACAGCGTACCGGCTGACGCCGTGGCGACCGGCATCACGGCGCTGCGCGAAGCAGCGGACGAGCGCTAGCTAGACGGCGCCGAGCCGAGTCGTGCCGGCGGCTCCTCTATCCGGCAATGCTGCGCCGCATCCGACGTGGTTTGCTCGCCACCTACGCCGCGCGATAGTCGCGCCCTTTCCACGCGACGCGCCGCCCACGCACGATCGCGCGCAGCGCGATGTACAGCAACGCACCGGCGCCGAGCGGATGCAGCAGCGCGTACAGCGGTTCCTCGAGCCACGCGTACACCGCCAGCCACCAGAGCAGGTTGGCGCCGGTGACGATCGCCGACCACACCAGCACGCCATGGCTCACCGCACCCGCCAACCCCAACGCGAGCAACAGCGGCGGCGCGATCCCCGACAGCGCGGGGAAGATCAGCGCGAGCGGAAAGACCGCGCGGCCGACGGCGCCGAACGGTACCGCGTCCCGACCACCCGCATAGATGTTCTTGCCCCACCCATCCACCAGCTCGCGCAGCGACGTGTACATGCGCGTGCGGAGCTGCGCGAGGCCGAGCACCATGGTGACGGTGCGGCCGGCGAGGAACCAGCGCTGCGCCAGCGCGAGATCCTCCGCCACCTTGTCGCGCACCGCGGCATGGCCGCCCATCGCGTCGTACGCGTCGCGACGGAAGACCATGCACTGTCCGTTCGCGATCTTGTCGCCCGCGCGCGGCGAGGCGTTCACCAGCTCGGTCCCCCCGTAGCGCGCCCAGAGCACGTTGAACACCTGCGGCTGAACGAGCTTTTCCCAGAAGGAGCCCATCTCCTGGGTGCCGGCCACGGTGAGCAGCGCCGAGCCGCGCGCGCGCATCGCGTTGACGGCGCGCGACACGAGATCCGGCGCCTGCCAGGTGTCCGCGTCGAAGAACGCGAGCAGCGCTCCCCGCGCCGCGCGCGCGCCGGCGTCGCACGCCCACTGCTTGCCGAACCATCCCGCCGGCAGCGGCGCCGGCGTCACTACCCGCACGCGAGGATCACGCGCCGCCAGCTCGGCCGCGATCGCCCCGGTGTCGTCGGTGGAATGATCGTCGACGACGATGATCTCCAGCGGCTCGTAGGTCGATGCGAGCGCCGACTCCACGCAACGTCGGATGTTGCGCCCCTCGTTGCGCGCGGGGATGACGACCGACACGAGCGGGCGCTCGCCAATCACCTCGACCGACTCCTCGTCGAGCGAGCGGGACATCCGTCCGCGAACGACGGTGACGATGGGCGCGAGCACCCAAGGCGCGGCGAGGACGACGGACAGGACGGTGGACACGGATGAAAGCTAAGAGCGGATGAGCGGAGGCGCGGAACGACGAAGGGCGCCCCCCATGCGGCGGGCGCCCTTCGTCACGAGCCTCGGATCAGCGCGCGCCGCTTCCGCTGCCGCCGCTGCTGCCGCCGCTTCCGCCGCGCGACGAGCCACCCGAGGAGCCGCCCGAGGAGCCGCCCGATGACCCACCGGACGAGCCGCCCGACGCCCCGCGCGAGCTCGAGCCCGACGAGCCGCCCGAGGCGTCCATCGAGTCGAGCGAATCCTCGGAGTCGGACGTCGTGCCGCTGGT
>JABFYH010000023.1 GCA_013361335.1 Gemmatimonadaceae bacterium
ACGCGGCGTCGCTCGCCCGCGCGACGCGCCCCGACGACGTCACCGCTCCCGCGCTCGTCAAGCGCGCGGTGCGCTGGGGTGCCGGCCCGCGCGCCGGCCAGGCGCTGGTGCTCGGCGCCAAGGCGCACGCCTTTCTCGCCGGCCGAGCGACGGTGGCGCCCGAGGACATCCGCCGCGTCGCGCTCCCCGTCCTGCGTCACCGTGTGCTGGCCAGCTTCGCCGCCGAAGCGGAGGGGGTGACGCCGGAGCAGGTGATCGCCGAGGTGCTGGCGCGCGTCAGCCCGCCGAGGAGTGGGGTCGTCGCCTGATTCGTGTCGGCGGTCGCAAGGGGCGCCCACGGAGCGATCCGCGCGGATTCGTGGAGCAGTTCAATAGCCGTTGATTCGCAGTTGATCTTTCAGTCTTGCTGTCGATCTTGCTGTTGATCTTGCGACCGGCGCAGCGATGCAGATGCAGGTGATCGAATGACGGCAGGTCCGTACGGTGCTTTGCTCGACGCGGTGCGCGGCGTACGCTGGCCCGCCGCGCGGCGGGTGAGCGGGGCCACGCTCGGCGCGCATCCGTCGAAGCTGCGTGGCAACTCGTCGGAGTTCAGCGAGTTTCGCCCGTATCGCCAGGGGGACGATCCGCGCCGCGTGGACTGGCGGCTCCTCGCGCGCAGTGACCGCGCCTACGTGCGGCTCACCACCGACCGCGCCACGCTGCGCACCGCGATCGCCGTCGACGCGTCCGCGTCGATGGCGTTTCCCCTTCCGGATCTCACCAAGTGGGTGCGCGCCAGGGAGATCGCCGTCGCCCTCGCCGCCGTCGCGCATGCCGAGGCGGATCCGGTGGGGCTCACCATCGCCGCGGAGGCGCCGGTCACGCTGATCCCCCGCGCGCGCCGCAGCGTGATCGTCGAGATGATCCGCGCCCTCGATGCGACGACGCCGGCCGGTGCCGCGGCGCTGGCGCCCCATCTCACCACCGCTCGTGCACCCCGCGTCGTCGTCGTGAGCGACCTGCTCGGCGACGTCGACGAGCTGCTGGCGGCGGCCAGACTGCGCATCGCCGCCGGCGGGGAGGTGATCGTCGTGCATGTCGTCGCGGCGGAGGAGCTGGATCCGCCCGACGATGCGCTGCTGGCGGTCGACCCGGAGCGGGCGGGCCTGCGACGGGCCCTCGACCGTGCGGCGCGCGACGAGTACCGCCGGGCGTTCTCGACCTGGATGGAATCGACCGCGGCGAGCTGCCGCGCCGCGCGCGTGCGCTATTTCCTCGCCGAGACCGCCGAGCCGGCCGCGCACGTGGTGCGTCGGGTGGCCGGCGAGGCGGGAGCACGCGGGCGGTGAGCTTCCTCGCGCCGTGGGCGCTGGTGATCGGCGGGCTCGCCGCCGCGGGGGCGGTGCTGCTGCATCTCGTCGCGCGGCAGCGGCCGGCGGCGTACCTCTTCCCGACGACCCGCTTCATCCCCGACCGGCGTACGCTCGTCAGCCGCGTCGTGAGGCGTCCCCGCGACCCGGTGCTTCTCGCGCTGCGGGTTGGACTCCTGCTGAGCGCGGCCGCGGCGTTCGCGCGGCCGGTGCTGACGTCGTCGCGCCAGCCACGTGCCCGCGTCGTCATGCTCGATCGCTCGCGTGCCGTGGCCAGCCCCGCGCAGGCGCTCGCGCAGGCCCGATCGTTCATCAGCGAGGGCGTTTCCGTCCGCATGATCACCTTCGACACGGCGGCGACGCTCGTGCCCGACGCCGCCGGCCTGGATTCGCTCGCCGCCGACTCGAGGCCGAGGGCGGCGATGGGCTCCCTCACCGCGGCGCTGGTCGCCGCTGAACGGGCGGCGTCCTCGCTGGGCGCGACGGCGGACACCATCGAGCTCTTGGTCGTGTCGCCGATCGCCGCCGGCGAGCTCGATGCGGCGACCGACTCCGTGCGCGCGCGCTGGCCGGGGCGGATCACTCTCGTCCGCGTGGCGGCGCGCGTGGATTCCGTGCAGGACAGGACCCTCGAGCGCGCGCTCGACGCCGACGCCCCTTTCGCGCCCGCGCTGCGGCGGATGCGCGTCGGCGGGTTGCCCGGCGCTGTGCGTGTGCGACGCGGCGCGGCGACGGGTGCGGACAGCGCCTTCGCTCGCGCCGGCGGGATCGTCGTCGCGTGGGACACCGTCGGCGCCGCCGCGGAACGTCCTGCCGCGCTGGTGATGGGGGACGACGTCGTCGTGGCCGCGATGGGACGTGGGATGGCGCCCGACGGCCGCACGCTCGCGCGCTGGAGTGACGGGTCACCCGCGGCGAGCGAGCGGCTGCTCGGCGCCGGTTGCGTGCGCCGAGTGGCCGTCGGCGTTCCCCTTGCGGGTGACCTGCCGCTCCGTCCCGCCTTCCAGCGAATCGTCCGCGGGCTCGTCGCGCCCTGTGGCGAGGTCGTCTCGACGGCGCCCGCCGACTCCGCCGCGGTGGCGCGGCTGACCGGTACCGGTGGTCCGGCAACGGGCCGATCGCTCGCTGTCGGCCTGGGGCAACGGTCGCCCCTCGTCCCGTGGCTGCTCGGGCTCGCGCTCGCGTGCGCGATCGCCGAGCTGCTCCTGCGCGCGCGCATGACGCCGGAGCGCGCATGACGGCGCGCGAGCGGGTGGTCGCGCTGCGTCGCACTCTGACCGCCGTCCTCCTGGTGCGAGCCGGCGCCTTCGGCGCGGCGGCGGTGCTGGCGGGGGTCGTCGTCGCACGTGCGCTTGCGCTGCCCTGGCCGTTTGCCGCCCTTCCCGCACTCGCCGGCGCCGTCGTCGCGCTCACGCTCGGCGCGCGCGTCCGTCCGGCGCGCTCGCTCGAGCGCGTTGCGCTCTGGGTGGAGGAGCGACACCCCGCGCTGCGCTACGCGCTCGTTACGGCAGCCACTCGCGGATCCCTCCACGACGCGATCGAGCGCCAGGCCCTCCAGGAGCCCTGGTGGGACGAGGAGCGACGCCGGCTCGTTCGTGCCCTTGCCGTTCCGCTGACCGCGTTGGCCGCGGCGTTCCTGCTCGCCCTGTGGCACCCGGTGCTGCTGACGCGCGGCACGGCGTCGACCCGCGACGCGACACGCTCGGGACCGACAGGTGCCAGCGAAGGCGTCGACCCGCTGGCGAGCATTCGTGTGGTCGTCACGCCGCCGGCCTACGCGGGGCGAGCGGTCACGACCAGCGATGATCCCACGAGCGTGGATGCGCTGGTCGGAAGCAGCATCCTCGTCAGCGGCGTGGGCGACGCGGCGCGCGTCGCGGCGACGCTGGATTCGGCTCGCCGAGGGGTCGCGCCGCGCGACGGGCGATGGAGCACGAGCGTCGTCATGCCGTCGCGGCCGTCGCTGCTCCGCCTGCGCTCCGTCGCGGGACGCGAACGGCTCGTCGTGCTCGCGCCGATCGTCGACGCGGCACCGGTGGTCACGCTCCTGCTCCCCGCGCGCGACACCGTGGTGCGCGCGGCCGGCGGATCGCTGCTCCTTCGCGCCGCGTTGCGCGACGACATCGGGCTGCGCGACGCTGCGTTCGAGATCATCGTCAGCTCGGGGCAGGAGGAGAACTTCACCTACCGGAGCGCAACGCTCGCGCGCGCGGCGCTCGGCGGCCGGCAGGAGGGCGGGCTCGAGGTACGGCTGGCGCTCGACTCGCTCGGGCTCAAGCCGGGTGACGTGCTCCAGATGCGCGCTGTCGCGCACGATGCCAACACCGTCACCGGTCCTGGTCTGGGCAGCTCCGAGACGCGCGCCCTTCGCGTCGCGCGCGCTGGCGAGTACGACTCGGTTTCGGTCGATCCCGCGCCTCCCGGCGAGCCGGAAGGACAGGTGCTGAGCCAGCGCATGCTCGTCACCCTCACCGAGGCGCTCGACAAGCGGCGTCCCGGTCTCGCCCGCCGTACCCTCATCAGCGAGTCGCAGCGCATCGCCGCCGATCAGGCTCGGCTCCGCAAGCGCGTGGGGGACGTCGTCTTCCAGCGCATCGGCGGCGAGCCGCTGAGCGAGGAGAGCACCTTCGGGACGCCGGTCGGCAAGCTCACGCCGGAGGAGCTGCTCGCACGGGCGCAGGCGGCGACGAAGAGCAGCGCCGGCGAGACGATGGACGCCGAGGGCGACGAGACGCCGATTCTCGCCGTGAACAAGCCCCTGCTCGAGGCGTTCAACGCAATGTGGGACGCAGGCCGCGCGCTGGAGCTGGGTGAGACGCGGCAGGCGCTCCCACCCATGCGACGTGCCCTCGCGGCGATCGAGCGCGCGCGCCAGGCCGAGCGGATTTACCTGCGCGGCCGGCCGAGCGCGGTGGTCGTCGACGTCGCGCACGCGCGACTGGCCGGCAAGGACAAGGGCATCGCCTCCCAGCGGGAGCCGCGGCCGGTCGTCGATCTCGCGCAGCGTCGCCGCGCCGGGAGCTTCGCGCGCGCCACCGCGCTGCTGGCGCGCGATCCGGACGCGGCGGCGGATACGCTGCTCGTGATGCGGGTCGGCGCGCTCGAGGATGCGCCCGCGCTCGCCGCGGTGCTGGACGACGCCGCACGCACGATCCGCCGCGGCGACGCGGGCGCGATCGCTCTCGCCTGGACGAGGGTGCGGCGTGCGCTCGGCGGCGTGCCGATCGCGCGAGGCTCGCTCCCCGCGTGGAGCGGCGCGCCATGAGCGACTTCGTCTTCGCCACGGCGCAGTACGAGTCGGGGGACTGGGACAGCGCCCCGCTGCTCCCGGCGAACATCATCGACACGATCGCGCGCTACACCTCGATCGACGTCGCACCGACCGGCGTGATCGTGCCGCTGTCCTCCCCGGCGCTGTTCCGCTATCCACTGGTGTATCTCACCGGTCATCTGCCCGTGCGCTTCACGAGCGGCGAGCGCGACAACCTGCGCGCGTACGCCGAGCGGGGCGGGCTGTTGTTCGTGGACGACCACAACCACGACGTCGACGGCACCTTTCACAAGACGGCGACGGAGGAGCTGACGCGCGTGTACGGCGCTCTGCATCCCGTCCCGAACACCCACCCGCTCTATCGAACCTTCTTCCACTTCGACGACGGGCCGCCGACGACGAGCCACGAGCTGAACGGCTGGGGCGACAACCTCGTGCACAAGACGCTGTCGGGGGTCGAGCGTCAGGGTCGCCTGACGCTCCTGTACAGCAACAAGGACTACAGCTCCGAGTGGAACTACCACCCGGACAACAAGCGCTTTCTCTCGGTGGACAACACGAAGTTCGCCGTGAACCTGGTAGTGTATGCCCTCACACGTTGAGCCCCGCCGCGCGGGGGAATGGGGGCTGCGAGGCGCGCTCGTGCTGCTGCTCGCCGTCGCCCTCTGGCGCGCGATCCGCGAGCAGCCAGCGGGTGCGGAGACGCGCCGAGCGCGTGCGAGCGCGCTCGCTCGCACCCTCGACGACGCGACGCGGGGCGATCGGATCGGCGCCCTCGATGTCGCCGTGGACGCCATGCCGTCCCCCGTCGAGCGCGACTGGCTGGCCGCGCTGCGGCGGGCAGGGGTCGCGGTGCGGTGGAGCGGCGCCGTGCCGACGCTGGCGCTGACGGCCGAGCGGGTGCGGGAACCGGCAGCGCCCCTTCGCCTGCTGCTCGCCGCCGACACGGGCGCCGTCTCGCTGAGCGATTCCGCGGGCACGCTCGACACCCTCCGCGCGAGCGCGGGCGGCGTGATGCTCGAGGCGCCGGAGGTCGTGGGGGCGGTGCGCGCGAGGCAGGGCTCGTTTGCCGCGACCGCGGCGCCGCCGTCGCCGACCGATCGCCGCGCCGTGCTCGTGCTCGGGCGCGCGAGCTGGGAGAGCAGGTTCGTGCTCGCCGCGCTCTCCGAGGCGGGCTGGGAGGTGCGGGCGCGGCTCCCGGCCGCGCCCGGGGTGGCGGTGACCGATCCCGGTCTCCTCCCGATCGACACCGCGCGATACGACGCGGTGGTGCTGCTCGATTCGACCGCGGCGGATCTGGCGCCCGCGATCGCGCGCTTCGTCGCGGCCGGTGGCGGAGTGGTCGCCGCCGGTAGCGCCACGACGCTCGAGACGCTGCGTGCCGTCGTGCCGGCACGCGCCGGCGTTCGCCGGCCGGGCCGCATCCTGCTCGACGGCGATTCCACCACCCGCGCCGATCTTCCACTGCGTCCGCTGACGTCGCTGCGCGCCGACGCCATCGCCCTCGAGCGCCAGAGCGCCGGCATCGCTGCCGCGGCGCGACGGGCCGGATCGGGTCGAGCGCTCTCCGTCGGCTACGACGAGAGCTGGCGGTGGCGCATGCTGGGAGGGGCGAGCGGGCCGGCGGCCCACCGCGCCTGGTGGTCGCGCACCGTCGGCCTCGTCGCATCGGACCGCGACGTCGCCCGGCACGACGGTTCCGGCGACGCCGCGCCCACCGCGGCGCTCGTGAGCACGCTGGGACCCCCCGCACCGCCCGCCGCGCGCGCCACCACGGGGGACGGCGATCCACTCCCGCTGGCGCTGCTGATCGCGCTCGCGGTCGCGCTGCTTGCCGAGATCGCGTCGCGTCGCTTTCGTGGGGCACGATGAACACCGTCGCCTACATCTCGCACGCCGACTGCGGCCGCCACGACACCGGGTGGGGACACCCGGAGCATGTGGGGCGCCTGCGCGCGATCCCGCGCGCGCTCCGCACCGACGTCGAGCTCTATCACCTGCTCGAGCACCGCGAGGCGCGCCATGCCACGGCGGAGGAGCTCGCGCTAGCCCACGACCGCTCGTACGTCGCGATGGTGCAGGAGCTCGCCGCCTCGGGCGGCGGGCGTCTCGATGCGGACACGGTCGTGAGCGAAGGGTCGTGGCTCGCCGGCACCGCCGGCGCCGGCGCGGTGCTCGACGCGATCGACCTCGCGTTCGGCGACGGCCCTCGGCGCAGCTTCTGCGTCGTCCGCCCGCCCGGCCACCACGCCCTGCGCGGGCAGGGGATGGGCTTCTGCCTCTTCGGCAACGTCGCCGTGGGCGCGCACTACGCGCGGAGCCGGTATGGGGTGGAGCGCGTCCTGATCGTCGACTGGGACGTTCATCACGGCAACGGCACCCAGGCGCTAGTGCAGGACACGGCCGACGTGCGCTTCGTCTCGATGCATCAGTGGCCCTGGTACCCGGGCACCGGCGCAGCGTCGGACCGCGGCCCGCACGGGAGCGTGTGGAACGTCCCCATGCCACCCGGTCTCGCCCGCGAGCGGTACGTCGGTGCCCTCCTCTCCGCGGTCGACGAGGCGACGCGCGGGTTCACCCCCGATCTCCTGATGATCTCCGCCGGCTTCGATTCGCTCGCCGGCGATCCCCTCGGCGGCTTCACCCTCGAGCTGGACGACGTCGATCGCCTGACGCGGGAGCTCGTGTCGCGTGCGGAGAGCTGGTGCGGAGGGCGGCTGGTGAGCGCGCTGGAGGGCGGGTACGCGCCCGAGCGGCTGGGCGAAGCCTGCGTCCGGCACATGCGAGCGTTGCTGTAACCCCACCTGTCCGCCGTGTATCTTCCCTTGCGGACAGGGTTGGGACTCCCGGCCCATCCTGCTCGTCCAATGAGGGCAGCGAGCGCCGCATCGCAGGCGGCGTGAGGGAACGGACCAGGACCGAGGATCTCAGTGGCGCTGACCCTGTACGGCGTGACCTTCACCGACGCGCATGGCAACCATGCGGAGCCCCCGGCGGGCGCGACGCTCGTCGTCGTGCGGGACCTCGCGGCCATCGTCGGCGAGAGCGAGTACGCAGTCGTCGAGCCCACGGCCGAGCGGGTCGCGCAGTACACCGACGTCGTGAGCGCGTTCGCCCGGCGCGCCGCCGTCCTCCCCGCGCCGGTGGGCGTGGTGTTCAAGCACAACGACGCCGTGCACCGGTGGCTCGAGCTGCACTACGTGGCGCTCTCCGATGCGCTCAGCTTCGTCGACAACCGGGTCGTGGCGCGCGTGCACGTCTGGCGTCCCGGCCCGCCGGAGGATCGCGAGGCCGGCTCCGACCTCGCCGCCGCCGCGGCCGAGAGTCTTCGCGTGCTGCGCCGCGCGGCGGTGACGACGGTCCCACTGCGCGTCGAGAAGGTGACCGGCATCGTCCTCAGCGCCGCCTTCCTCGTGGAGGAGGAGCTGTGGAAGGACTTCGGGCACGAGGTGGAGGAGCAGGGCCGCCGGACGCCGAATCTCCGCTTCGAGCTCACCGGGCCCTGGCCGCCGTACGACTTCATCCAGATGCAGCTCGCGACCTAGATGTTCTGCCCCGACTGCGGAACGTGGAACCGCGCGCTCGCTGCCACCTGCAGCCGTTGCGGGAACGGGCTGCCCGACGTCGCCGGCGCGCCCCTCGAGAAGCCCGACGACGAGATCAGCGCGCTCCGGCGCGCCACCGGGAACCGCTATCGCATCCTGCGGCGGCTCGGCGGCGGCGGCATGGCGACCGTCTTCCGCGCCGAGCAGATGCCCCTCGGTCGCGAGGTCGTCGTGAAGGTGCTGCACTCCCATCTCGCGCGCGACGCCGAGATGGCGGAGCGCTTCCGGCGTGAGGCGGAGGCGGCGTCGCGTCTCGTGCACCCGTTCATCTGCCCCGTGCTCGACTTCGGGCACTCCGGGGAGACGGTCTACATCGTCATGCCGTATCTGAGCGGCGGCTCACTCGCCGACCGCGTCCAGCGCGAGCGCAACGTCGCGCCGCGGCAGACGGCGTCCGCGGCGGCGCAGGTCGCCGTCGCCCTCGACCATGCGCACGACCGCGGGGTGGTGCACCGCGACGTGAAGCCCGACAACATCCTGTTCGACGAAGGGGACAACGCCTTCATCACCGACTTCGGCATCGCGACGGCGCGCTTCCACGGCCGCCTCACGGCGACCGGGCGCGCGATGGGGACGCCGCACTACATGAGCCCCGAGCAGGCGATGGGCAAGCTCGTCGACGGCCGCAGCGACATCTATGCGCTCGGCGTCGTGATGTACGAGGCGCTGGTCGGCTTCCCGCCGTTCGACGGCGCCGATGCCTTCTCGGTCGGCTACAAGCACGTGCACGAGAAGCCGGTGCCGCTCGGGGAGGTGGACTCGCGCGTCCCGCCCGCGCTCGCCGAGATCGTGATGCGGTGCCTCGAGAAGCCGCCCGAGAATCGCTACCCCCGCGGGCTGGCCCTTGCCGATGCCCTGCTCGCCTATCTCTCGCGCGCCGAGCACGCCGGCGCGTCCTATCGCGCCGCGGCGCTCGCGCGGCGGCTGACCTCTCCTCCGAACGCATGAAGCTCTCGCACGAGATCATCACTCTTCGCACCAGGAACCCGTTCATCATCGCCCGCGGCGGGTCGAGCGAGTACCGGGTCGTTCGCGTGACCCTCACCGCGCCTGACGGGGCGACCGGCTGGGGCGAGGCGGCGCCGAGCAAGTTCTATGGCGAGACCGCGGACACCGTGGTCGACGTGCTGCCGATGCTCGCCGAGGCGCTCGAGGGGAGCGACGGATGGTCGCTCGAGGCGGCCGAGCATGCGCTGGCGAAGGCGATCCGCTTCAACGGCGCGGCGCGCGCGGCAGTCAGCGGCGCGCTGCACGACCTGATGGGGAAGCGGCTCGGCGTACCGGTCTACAGGCTGTGGGGTCTCGACCCAGCGGCCTCGCCGCTGACGAGCTTCACGATCGGCATCGCGCCGGACGAGAAGACGCTGCGCGAGCGGGTGAACGACGCGGCGCAGTATCCGGTGCTCAAGATCAAGCTCGGCTCGTCGTGGGACGAGCGCATCGTCCGCGTGGTTCGTGAGCTCGCACCGAAGAAGGTGCTGCGCGTCGACGCGAACGCGGCGTGGACGCCGAAGTCCGCGCTGCGGATCATCCCGCTCTTGCAGGAGCTGGGGGTGGAGTTCGTGGAGCAGCCGCTGCCCCCGGAGGATCTCGAGGGGCTGCGCTTCGTGCGGGAACGCTCGGCACTGCCGATCGTCGCCGACGAGAGCTGCCTGGTGGCATCGGACATCCCGAAGCTCGCCGGCGTGGTGGATGGGATCAGCATCAAGCTCGCGAAGTGCGGCGGCCTGCGCGAAGCGTTGCGCATGATCGCCACGGCGCGCGCGCACGGGATGCTCGTGATGGCGGGCTGCATGATCGAGAGCTCGCTCGGCATCACCGCCGCCGCGCACTTCGCGCCCCTGCTCGACTGCGTGGACCTCGATGGCGCGGCGCTGGTCTCGAACGACCCGTACGTCGGCGCGACGATCGACGGTGGGGTGATCCGGATGCCGGATGGACCGGGGCTGGGCGTCACAAACCGCTGACAGGGCACGGTAGGGACGCTGGCGTACGGCGTACGGCGGACGGCGTACGGCGTTCGTGCGGCGTGAGGCGTACGGCGCCCCGTGCGGCGTCACGGCGTGAGGGGTGCGGCGTGAGGATTCGGAACTGGTATCGGTTGGGTGAGGGCGACTGGCGGCGTCTGCTGCCTTTGCCGTCTCTCACGCCGCCATCCAACCCATACCGCGTTCCGACAGCAACGCCCCCGCGCCCGCCGTCGAGCCGCAGTTTTCAAAACCATTGCCCGCCACCGATTCCCCACGCGGTACGCCTCACCCCGCGCGTCGCACGGCCACGCCGTACGCCTCACGCCGCACGACCGTCGTAGGGCGTCGGGCGTCAGGCGTGCCCACCGCCGGCCTGCTGATCGGCACAGTGCTGTATCTTTGAGTCGTGCTGATCGACGTCGCCCTCCCCGTCCCGCTCTACAGGACCTTCACCTACCGCGTCCCCGATGGCCTGACCGGCAGCGTCGCCGCCGGGTCGCGCGTCGTCGTGCCGTTCAGGAACCGCAAGGAGATCGGCATCGTCGTCGGCACGGCGACGCCGACCGACACGGTGAAGTACAAGGACGTCGTCGAGGCCCCCGACGAAGCGCCGGTGATGGACGAGGCGCTGCTCACGCTCGGCCGGTGGATCGCCGACTACTACCTCGCCCCCATCGGCGTCGCGCTGCGCAGCGCGCTCCCCGCGGCGCTCACCGGCGTCGACGTGCCGGTCCCGGCGCGCAAGACGCGGCGCGTCGCGCGCATCAGCCGCGAGCTCCCCTCGCTCCTCCATCGCGACCGGATCTTCGCGCGCGCGCCGCAGCAGCGCGCCCTGTACGAGCTGCTGGAGGCGATCGGCGGTCAGGCGTCCGTGGAGCATCTCGGCGGGAAGCTCGCCTTCTCGGCGTCGGTGCTGAAGGGGCTCGTCGCGCGCGGGCTCGTCGAGATCGACTTCGAGACGGTGGAGCGCGATCCCTTCCTCTCGCGCGCGCAGCGCGCGCCCGACGCGCACGTCCCCACCGAAGCGCAGGCGCACGCGCTCGAGCGTCTCGCCGTCGCGCCGCCGGGTCACGTGGCGCTGCTGCATGGCGTCACCGGGAGCGGGAAGACCCTCGTCTACCTCGACTTCCTCAAGCAGCTCGTCCTGGAGCAGGGAAAGACCGCGATCGTCCTCGTTCCCGAGATCGCGCTCACCCCGCAGACCGTCGACCGCTTTCGCGCCGTCTTCGGCGATCGGATCGCCGTGCTCCACAGCGCCCTCTCCGACGGCGAGCGCTACGACGCGTGGCTCGCGCTCCGTAGGGGCGAGAAGCGGATCGCCGTCGGCGCCCGCTCGGCGATCTTCGCGCCGCTGCGCAACCTCGGCGCGATCATCGTCGACGAGGAGCATGAGTCGAGCTACAAGCAGGGCGAAGCGCCGCGCTACCACGCGCGCGAGGTCGCGGTCGTGCGCGCGCGCACCGAGGGGGCGGTCGTCGTGCTGGGCAGCGCGACGCCGAGTCTCGAGAGCTGGAGCAACGCGTCGAGCGGCAAGTACGAGCTGCTCACCCTCCCCGATCGCGCCGGCGGCGCCCAGCTCCCGAGCGTCGCGGTCGTCGACCTGCGCGCCGAGCAGCCCAAGCGCCCCCCGAGCGAGAATGCGGTGGGGGAGACGGCTTTTTCATATGCCATCGGCCCCGCGCTCGAGGCGGCGTTGGACGACCGGCTCGGCAAGGGCGAGCAGAGCATCCTGCTGCTCAACCGTCGCGGCTACTCGGCCTTCATCCAGTGCGGCACCTGCGGCGACGTCGCCGTGTGTCCCAACTGCAGCATCAGCCTCACCTACCACCGCACCCCCGAGCGGCTGGTCTGCCACTACTGCCTCCACTCCGAGCCGCTGCATCTGAGCTGCAACCGGTGCGCCGGGATGCGGCTGCGTCAGCGCGGGCTCGGCACGCAGCAGGTGGAGCGGCTGCTCGCCGAGCGGTACCCGACGGCGCGCATCGCGCGGATGGACGTCGACACGACGAGCGGGAAGTGGGCGCACACCGAGATTCTCGATCGCGTCGGGGCAGGGGAGGTCGACATCCTGCTCGGCACCCAGATGATCGCCAAGGGGTTGGACTTCCCGAACGTGACGCTGGTGGGGGTGATCGACGCCGACGTCGGCATCAACCTCCCCGACTTCCGCGCCTCGGAGCGGTGCTTCCAGCTCCTGAGCCAGGTGGCGGGTCGCGCGGGCCGCGGGCCGAAGGGCGGGGCAGTGCTGATCCAGACGCGCTGTCCGACGCATCACGCGGTGCGCTGCGCGGTGACCCACGACTATCGCGGCTTCGTGCAGCAGGAGCTCGCAGGACGCAAGCATCCGCTGTACCCGCCCAACGTCCGCATCGCCAACGTGGTGCTGAGCGGCACGCAGGAGGACGCGACTGCGCGCCTCGCGACGCGCGCCGCCGCGTGGCTGCACAAGCTGCTCGCCAAGCACGCCACGCCCGGCATGACGGTCATCGGCCCTGCACCCTGCCCGGTGGAGCGCGTGAAGCAGCGCTGGCGCTGGCACGTGCTGCTCAAGGCCGAACGCCCACAGGATCTGGGGCGGGTGGCGCAGTATCTGGTCGATCGGTTCGAGATTCCGAAGCAGTTCGGGCTGCGGATGACCGTCGATCGGGACCCGGTCGCCCTGCTCTGATATTCTGCTCCGCGATCGGGGGAGGCCCTGCGCACCGTCGCCGGCCCTGCGATCAACACAGCTACACAAGCCTTTGTTGCCACAGAGAACACACAGCACACAGAGAACGGCAAGAGCTGTTGCTCTTCTCTGTGTGCTCTGTGCTCTCTGTGGCAAATAGCCGGTTGACTGTGATCGCGGCGAGGCCAGCTTGTCCCCTTCTGCCGCGCCGACGATCTTTCCCTCGTGCCCTTCTACCCGCCCGACTTCTCCAGGCCCCTGCTCGCCTCCGCCCCAGACGCCCGGTTCGTGCCGGCGCCGGCGGACGGCGTGCTGCCCGACGGCTTCTTCTCCTCCACCAACCTTCCCACCTACGTCAAGGTCCGTGGGGAGTGGAGGATGCCGCGCGAGCCGCGCATGGACTCGGTGATCCTGCTCGACGCCGACGGCGTGCTCTGGACGCGCGAGATGCGCCGCGTGAAGGGAGGCGATCGCGTCGCCGTCGGGCTCGCGGAGGATGGCCGGGAAGGGATCTTCGTGCACGCGACCGCGTTCACCGGTGAGCCCGCCGCCGACCCCGAGTTCAAGTTCATGGCCAGCGAGGTGTCGCGCGAGAAGCCCGTCGACTACTCCGTGCTCGCGAACCTGCTGCTCGAGGAGCGCGACCGCGGCGGGTATCCGGTGTGGGTCTGCGGGCCGGCGCTCGTGCACTCGCGCGCCCGCAACGACATGGTCTGGTTCATCGAGAACGGCTTCGTGGGCGCGATGCTCGCCGGCAACGCCGTCGCCGTGCACGACATCGAGGCCAGCATCTTCGGCACGACGCTCGGCATGACGGGGCAGGGCGAGGCCACTTCGGGCGGCCACGGGGCGCACATGCGCGCCATCAACCGGGTGCGAGCCTCGGGCTCCATCGCCAACGCCGTCGCCGACGGCACGATCACCGACGGCATCATGCACGCGCTGGTGACGCACCGGATCCCCTTCGTCCTCACCGGCTCCATCCGCGACGACGGCCCCCTCCCCGACGTGATCACCGACGCGCTCGAGGCGCAGGACGCGATGCGCGCCCACGCCGTCAAGGCGACGATGGCCATCCTCATCGCGACCGCGCTGCACGCCATCGCCACCGGCAACATGCTTCCGGCCTTCGTCGGCGAGACCGACGGCACCGTGCGCGAGCTCGCGACGATCTGCGTCGACTCGGCGGAGTTCGTCGTCAGCAAGCTGAAGGACCGCGGCACGCACCAGGCGTTCGGCGTCGTCACCAACGCGCAGGACTTCATGCACATCCTGCGACTCTACCTCGAGCGCGAGCTCGACCAGCGCCGTGCCGGCGCCGCACCCGCGCGCCGCCTGGCGGAGACGCGATGACCGACGACGTGCGCGACCGCTTTCTCGCCGCCATCGCCGCGCAGCTGCCGGTGGATCGGGTGAAGGAGCTCCACCTGTTCGGCGCCATCCGGCAAGGCGGCATCGAGAGCGGCGTCGCCGTCGTCGCCGTCGAGCGCGACGAGCACACCGAGCCGGTCACGGTGGACGCCGACGGCGGGATCGTACCCTCCGCGCCGCCGGCCCGCTACACCATCTACACGGCGCGCTACCGGCTCACGCTCAAGGGGCTGGACCGCGGCAAGTGGGAGATCTCGGTGACCGAGGAGGCCGATGCGCCGCTGCTCACGGTCGATGCCGTGGTGCGCGGCGTCTCCCGCCGCTCCGGCGACGCCGACGAGACCGTGCGGCTCTCCGGCGACGAGCTTCGCGCCGCGCTGCCCGAGGCCGCGCGCCCGTAGCGCGCCGACCGCCCTCCGCTCGTGACCGATCCCGCGTCGCTCGGCCTCGTCCTCGCCTTCAGCGCCGGCCTGCTGAGCTTCGTGTCGCCGTGCGTGCTGCCGCTCGTGCCGAGCTACCTCACCTTCGTCACCGGGGTGGGGTTCGACGACCTCGCGAGCTCGCGCCGCGCCGCGCTGGTGCACGCCCTCCTCTTCGTCCTCGGCTTCACCCTCATCTTCGTCGCCCTCGGCGCGTCGGCCACCCTGCTCGGTCGGCTGCTCATCGCGTACCGCGTGTGGATCACGCGGATCGGCGGCGCGCTCGTCGTGCTGTTCGGGCTGTACCTGCTCGGCGTCGTCCGCGTCGGCGCCCTGGACCGCGAGCGACGGATGCATCTCGCGAACAAGCCGCTCGGCTACCTGGGCACCGTGTTCGTCGGCGTCGCCTTCGGCGCGGGGTGGACGCCCTGTCTCGGTCCCATCCTCGGCGCGATTCTCACCTACACCGCCGCGACGGCCGATCTCTCGCGCGGGCTGCCGCTGCTCGTCGCCTACTCGCTCGGTCTCGCGATCCCCTTTCTCCTCGCGGCGGTCGCCGTCGAGCGCTTCCTCGAGACGGTCGCGCGCTTCCGTCCGCACCTCGCGCGCGTGTCGCAGGTGAGCGGCGCGCTGCTCGTCGTCGTCGGCGTCATGATGATGATGGACTACTTCACCGTGCTCGCGACGTATCTGCAGACGCTCACCCCCGCCGCGCTTCGGAGCAGACTGTGACCCTGGAGCTCGGGCTCGACACCTTCGGCGACGTCACCCGGAGCGCAGACGACCGGCTCGTGCCCCACGCGCAGGTCATCCGCGACATCGTGAGCGAGGCCGTCCTCGCCGACGAGCTGGGGGTGGACTTCATCGGCGTGGGGGAGCACCATCGCGCCGACTTCGCCGTCTCCTCGCCGGAGATGGTGCTCGCCGCCATCGCCGGCCGCACGCGCCGAATCCGACTTGGCTCGGCGGTCACCGTGCTCAGCTCCGACGATCCGGTGCGCGTCTACCAACGCTTCGCCACGCTCGACGCCGTCTCCAATGGGCGGGCCGAGGTGATCCTCGGGCGCGGCTCGTTCACCGAGTCGTTCCCGCTGTTCGGGTATTCGCTCGGCCAGTACGAGCAGCTGTTCGAGGAGAAGCTCGCGATCTTCGCCGCGCTGCGTGAGGCGGGGCCGACCGGCGCGCCGATCACCTGGCGCGGAACGACGCGCGCACCGCTCAGCAATCAGCGGGTCTATCCCACCACCGCTGCGCCGCTCACGACCTGGATCGGGGTCGGCGGGAGCCCGGAGTCGGTGCTGCGCGCGGCACGCTACGGCCTGCCGCTCATGCTCGCGATCATCGGCGGCGATCCTCGGCGCTTCCGGCCGTACGTCGACCTCTACCACGAGGCGCTCGCCGAACGCGGGGCGGCGGCGCTGCCCATCGGCGTGCACTCGCCCGGCTACGTCGCGGCGACCGACGCCGAGGCGCGCGAGGAGCTGTGGCCGGCGTATCGGGAGATGCGCGACCGCATCGGCGCGGAGCGGGGCTGGGGACCGATGACCACCGCGGAGTTCGATCGCGAGATCGCCGAGGGCTCGCTCTATGTCGGCTCGCCGGAGACGGTGGCGCAGAAGATCGCCGCGACGGCCCGCGCGCTCGGCATCGCACGATTCGACATGAAGTACAGCGCCGGCACCCTCGCGCACGACAAGATGATGCGCTGCATCGAGCTGTACGGACGCGAGGTCATCCCACGCGTGCGGGCGCTGCTCCACGTGCACGCTGCCTGACGACCGCTGACGGGCCGGAAGAACCATCGGCCGTCGGCATGGCGTCGTCAGGCCGTCTGCAGCCACCTTCGCGTCCGGGCGAGGAGCTCTCGTGCCGGCACGGGCTTGAGCAGTACGTCCGCGCAGCCCAGCGCTCGACAGCGCTCCACGACCTCCGGCTCGTCGCGCCCGGTGAGGGCGACGGCAACGCGCGGCATGGTGCCGCGCTCCTTCAGCTGCACGAGGACGTCGAGGCCATCGCCGTCGGCGAGGCCGAGGTCGAGCAGCAGCAGGTCCACCGGATCGGTGGCCGCGATCCGCACTGTGGCGACGATGGTCGGTGCGGTGGAGACGCGATGGCCCGTCTCCTCGAACAGCACCTGCATCGCGGTGACCACCAGCTCGTTGTCCTCGGCCACCAGCACGTGCGGCTGCGTCGCCACCGGCGGTCAGGTCGTGGGGTAGGGGATCGTGAAGTAGAACCGGCTCCCCGCACCGAGCTGGCTCTCCAGCCAGATCCGCCCGCCGTGCAGCTCCACGAGCTTCCGCGCGATGGTGAGGCCGAGCCCCGTGCCGTGATGCTGCCGCGAGGCGCTGGAGTCCACCTGCGCGAACTCGCGGAACACCAGCTCGTGGTGCTCAGGGTCGATCCCGATGCCCGTGTCCCCGACCTCGACGACGCATTCCCGCGCCGTGCCGATGTCGGCGCTCCGCGCCTTGACCCACACGCGCCCGCCGCGCGGGGTGAAGTCGATGGCGTTCCCGAGCAGGTTGCCGACGATGTGCGCCACCTTCTCGCGGTCGGCGGTCAGTGGCGGGAGGTCGCGGGGGACGTCGGACACCAGCGTCAGCCCCTTCCGGCTCGCCAGCGACTCGTTGAGGGCGCAGATCTGGGTGATGACGACGTCCAGCTCGAACCGGGTGGGGGTAACGGTGAGCTGGTTCGCCGCGCCCCGCGCGTAGGTGAGGATCTCGCCCACCTGCTCCAGGAGCTGGCGTCCCCCGTTGATGATCCCGCCGATGCTGTCGAGCTGCCGCGGGGTGAGGGTGCCGAGGATGCCGTCGCGGAGGATCTCGGCGTGGGTGATGACGGCCGTCAGGGGGGTGCGCAGGTCGTGCGAGATGTTCGCCAGGAACTGCGTTTTCAGGCTGTCGCGCGCCTCGAGCTCGGCGATGTGCTCGTGAGTCTGCTTGAGCTGCGCCTCGAGCGCGGCGACCCGGGCGTCCGGCGTCGTGTGCGTGAGGGGAGTGTGCGCCGGATCCAGGCGTTGCATACGCACAAGTTTACTTCGTTGCGGCGGGGGGGCTAGTAGGGAGGTTCCCTACCCACCGGGCGAGCTGCCTGACGACGGCCGGACCCGCTCGGACGCTTCGTCGCGCCCGGCTCGTACGGCAGAACGCGGATGCCGCAGATTTCTCTATTGCCAATGCAGGCCACGCCGACCGGGGCCAATGCCGCTGATCGCCCCGAGAGGAACGAGCGGTCTGTGCACCAGCGTCAGCCTCGCTACCCCAAGGTTCAACAGCTCTCACGTGTTCGCGACGCCTGGCGGCCCACGGAGGCATCCCGGCCACGATAGATCCGTGTGATCCGCGTGCATCCGTGTAATCCGCGTTCTGCCGTTGAACCTCGATCAGCGCGCCGGCGCCTCTTCCTCGATCGCCTCCTCGAGCTGCTGCCGGCTGAGGAGCGCGGCGTACCGGCCGCCGGCGGCGATCAGGACGTCGTGCGTCCCCTGCTCGACCACCCGCCCCTCGTCGAGGACGATGATCCAGCTCGCGTCGCGGACGGCGCTGATCCGGTGCGAGGCGATCACTGCAGTCCGGCCCGCGAGGGCGCCACGCAAGCCGCGAAGGATCTCCGCTTCGGTATGCGTGTCCACCGCCGACAGCGCGTCGTCCAGCAGCACCAGCCGCGGGCGGCGGGCGAGGGCGCGGGCCAGCGAGAGCCGCTGCTTCTGCCCTCCGCTGAGATTGATCCCCCGCTCGCCGAGCAGCGTCCCGTAGCCATGGGGGAAGGCGCGCACCGTCTCGTCGAGCTGTGCCACGTCGGCCGCCCACACGTGCGCCGCCACGTCGCGCGCCCCCGCCTCGCGCGACTCCTCCGGCGCCGCCTCGCCCACCACGTCGTGCTGCACGAGCGCATGCGTCGCGTCGCCGTAGGCCAGGTTGGCGGCGATCGTGTCGCTGAAGAGGAAGCTCTCCTGCTGCACGTAGCCGACCTCCCCCCTGAGAACGGGCAGTGCAATCTCACGGACGGGGACGCCGTCGAGCAGGATCGTCCCCTCCTGCGGATCGTGCAGTCGAGGGATGAGATCGATCAACGTGCTCTTGCCGCTGGCCGTCGCCCCCACCACGGCCAGCGTCGCCCCGGCGGGGATGGAGAACGACACGTGCCGCAGCACCCAGCGCGGCTCGCGCCCCTGCGGCGTGGGGAAGTGGAAGCCGACGTCGCGGAACTCGAGCGCGCGGCCGCCCTGCGCCGGCGGCAGCGCGCGCGGCACCGGCGGCGACTCCACCTCCGGACGCGCGTCGAGAATCTCGAGCAGCCGGCCCATCGACGCCGACCCACGCTGGAACAGGTTGATCACCCACCCCAGCGCGATCAGCGGCCAGGTGAGAATGCCGAGATAGAACCCGAAGGCGACGAACGCGCCGACGCTGATCGTGCCGCGCACCACGAGCACGCCGCCCAGCCCCAGCACGACGACGACGCTCAGCCCCGCGAGGAGCCCGAACAGCGGGTTCATCGCGCCGTAGAGGCGCGCGAGGCGCATGTTCTTGTCGACGTACGTCGCGTTGAGGGCGGCGAAGCGCGCCACCTCCGCCGCCTCCTGACGGTAGGCGCGCACCACGCGCACCCCGGCGAAGTTCTCCTGGACGTGCGTCGTCATCGTGCTGAAGTGCTCCTGCACCGCCTCGAAGCGCGAGTGGATCAGGCCACCCAGCTTGATCATCACCACGGGGAGGAGCGCCATCGGCAGCAGCGACAGCAGCGTGAGCTTCACGTCGATGCGCAGCATGAACACCAGGGCAAAGGCGCCGCCGAAGATGGTGTTCGTCAGGTACATGATCGCCGGGCCGGCGGCCATGCGCACCGCGCTCAGGTCGTTCGTCAGCCGCGCCATGATGTCGCCGGTGCGGGTGTGCGCGTAGTACGCCGGATCGAGCGTCGTCAGGTGGGCGAACAGCACCTGGCGCAGGTCGTACTCGATGTAGCGACTCAGGCCGTTGAGCACCTCGCGCATCCAGAAGCGGAGGGCGCCGCCCACGAAGGCGATCGCCACGATCCCGCCCCCGATCGTCGCCACGCGGCGCAGTGGCTCGCGCGCCAGGAGCGCGTCGATGCCCGACCGCAGGAGCCAGGGCACCACCGCCCCCAGCGCCGACGAGACGATCACGAGCGCCAGCCCCCCCAGCAACATGCCGCGGTAGGGCTGGTAGTAGGGGACGAGCCGCCGCATGGGCGACCGGGCCTGGATCGTGCTAGTCACCTGCCTCGACTGGTCTATTATGTTAACTTGTTGTCGGACCGCGGCTTCGCGCGCAGGGCGCAGCGGCCGGCACCCCCAAATCGGAGGCTCGTCATGACGAAGTATATCCGTCGGGTTCGCGTACCGCTCACACTCTGCGCACTGGCCGTCTCGGCCTGCACCGTCCAGGAGAGCAAGAGCGACAGCACGCTCGCGCGAGACACCGCGCTCAACCGCGACCTCGCCCTGGCCGGCAAGGACACGACCGTCCAGCCGCAGCTCCGCGACGTGCCCGCGACGCCGGCCACGACCACCCCGGCTCCCGCGCCGGCTCCGGCCGCCTCGGCGCCGCGCAGCACCGCACCCGCGACGCGTCCCAGCACGACCGGCCGCACCACGACGGCCCGCACGACCCCGACCCCGACCCCGACGCCGACGACGACGACCACCCGCTCGGGGAACACCGTCACGCGCAACACCACCGGCTCCGCCAGCTCGAGCGCCGGCGGCGCGGTGGGCACCATCGCCTCCGGCACCTCCCTCGCGCTGCGCTCCAACAGCCGGGTGTGCACGAACACCTACCAGGTCGGCCAGACCTTCAACGCCACGACGACGAGCGCCGTGAGCGGGACCAACGGCGCGACGATCCCCGCTGGCGCGACGGTCAAGCTCGAGGTCACGCAGCTCAAGCGGAGCGAGAACATCAACGACAAGATCGTGATGGAGTTCGCGGTGCGGTCGGTGAGCTTCGGCGGCCGGACCTACAACGTCGAGGGGAGCGTCGCGAACGCCGACATCGAGCGCGTGCGCAACCAGCCCAAGGACAAGGACGTGCAGAAGGTGGTCGGCGGCGCGGTCCTCGGCGCCATCGCCGGTCAGATCCTCGGCAAGAACACGAAGTCGACGGTGGTCGGCGCCGCAGCCGGTGCGGCGGCTGGCGCCGGCGTCGCCGGCGCGACGTCGAACTACGAGGGCTGCCTCCCCGACGGCGGCAGCGTCACGGTGACCCTCAACTCGCCGCTGCAGGTCAAGATCACCTGACCTTCGCTCGGGTGGCGAAACGGGCCGGACGCCTCGCGTCCGGCCCGTTTCGCATGTGGTGACCGGTCGACGATGCCGCTGCGCTCGCGACGCGCCGAGCTCGCCAACGCCGCAATTGAGGGGTGGCGAGCTGGAGCGGAAGTTGCGCCTATGGTCCGCGCCCCCAACGGATTCCATCCGGCGAGTGAACTACCCACTGGGCGTCCGGTACTCCGGCGCCGCAACCCGATTCACCCGATGCGCAGCCTGCTCCTTGCCCTCGTCGCCGTCACCACGCTGTCCGCGCCGTCCGCCGCCCAGTTCTGGTCCCGCTCCAGCCGCAGCCCTGCGGAGGCGCTCGCGCTGCCGCCGCGGGTCCCACCGGGGATCGCCGCGCTCGTGCTGAACCACGCCGACGAGCTCGCCATTGCCGACAGCCAGCGCACCGTGCTCGAGACGATCCGGCAGGCGCAGGACTCCGCCACCCGCCCCTGGCGCCTGCGGCTCGACTCCCTCACTCCGCGGAGCCTGCCGCTCAACCCGGACGACCTGAGTCCTGAGCAGCAGGAGGAGATCGCCGCGCGGCGCAAGGCGATCGCGGCCGTCATGGACGGGATGTCCGGAACCAATACCCTCGCGCGCGAGCGCACGATGGCCGTTCTTTCCCCGGAGCAGCAGAAGCGGGCCGCGGACCTGGAGAAGGATGCGCGCAAGCAGGCGGACGAGGAGCGGGAGCGGGCGGGCAGAGAGGGGCTGGCGGCGGAGCTGCGTTCGGGCGCCCGGGGGTGGGCGCCGGAGGACTGAGCGACGTCGGCTGCCGCGCGCCCGCGGGTGGTGAACGAACCAGCGCCGCCCGAGCGGGGGACGGCGGCCGCTGATCGTCGGGCCGCCATCGCGCGCGACGCAGCGCTGATCCGCCGCGTGCGCGCCGGCGACACCGCGGCGTTCGATGGGCTCGTCGCCGCCTACATGCGGCCGGCGTTCCAGATGGCGTACCGGGTGGTGGGGCATCGGGAGGACGCGGAGGATCTGCTCCAGGAAAGCTTCCTCGCCGCGTATCAGTACCTCGACTCGTTCGACGTCGAGCGGCCGTTCGGGCCATGGCTCAACCGCATCGTGCTCAATCGCGGCGCGAACCTGCGCCGCTCGCGCACGCGGCGACAGACGGAGCCGGAGACGGAAGGGGTGAGCGCGGCGCCCTCGGCGCTGGAGGAGAGCACGCGGTCGGAGGCGCGCGAGCTGCTCAACCGCGCGCTGGCCACGCTGAGCGAGCGGCAGCGCATGATCGTGACGCTGTTCGACGTGGACGGTCTGTCGAGCACGGAGATCGGCGAGCGTCTCGAGCTCGCGCCGGGCACCGTGCGGTGGCATTTACACGAGGCGCGCCGCCTGCTGCGCGGCGCCCTCTCGAGCTACTTCGAGGAAGGGCGATGACACGGATGTTCGAGTTTCCCCCACGAGAGGACGGCGAGCCGCCGCGTGACGCGCAGCTCGGTGCCCTCCTGCGCGAGAGCGTCGGCGTGCCGCCGATGGCCGACGTCGACTGGAGCGCGCTCGCCGAGCGCGTGAGCGCCGCCATCCGGTCGCAGCAGTCGCTGCCCTGGTGGGGCCACGTCGAGCGGTGGCGGCTGCGGGCGGTCCCCCTCGCGCTGGCCGCGGGGCTGATGGGCGCCCTCGCGCTGTGGAACGCGCAGCTGAACGGCCGCGAGGCCGCCGCGCCCTTCTACGCCGGCGACGCGATCACCGAGGTCGTCTCGGGCGCCTCCAGCGCCGACGCCGCGGGCCACTACGCGGGCTTCGTCACGACCACGGTCGACGTCGCGACCGGCATCCCGGAATGAGCCCGAGCCGCGGGCGCGCCGCCATCGTCATCGCAGCAATCGTCGTCTGCAGCGCCGTCGCCGGCGCGGGGATCGACCGGCTGATGCTCGCACGCACGCCGCACCGACGCCCGTCGAGCACCCTGTCGCCGGAGGAGGCGGCCCGCCGCCGCGCCGACATCCTCGAGCACATGACCAAGGACCTGTCGCTCACGCCGGCACAGCGCGTCGGGATCGACTCGATCATGCAACGCACCGACTCCGCCCTCCGCGTCGTGCGCGCCGAGATGCAGCCGAGGCTCACCCGGATCCTCGACAGCTCCCGCGCGCAGATCTCGGCGCGGCTCGATTCGGCGCAGCGCGTGAAGTTCGCCGTGCGGCGACCGCCACGACACGGTTCGGAACGGCGCTGAGCTTTCTGAGCCGCGACTGGCCCTAGCGACTAAAGGGTCAGTATTGCCCCTTGGTCGTTGGGGCCCGCCCGACAGGTGATGCCTGGACGGCGAATCTAGTATCTAGTATCCGATCGGCTGCCCGCTCGACCGCGGATCGCTCATCCCCTCGTAGCCGCCCTTCACCCGCATCACCGCGTTCACGAGCCCGATCCCTCGTCCCGACGCGACGCCGTAGCCCATCGCGCGGAGGGAGTCGGCGACCGCCGGCGTCACCCCATCCCGCTCGATCGTGAGCGAGTCGGGGAGCGCCTGATGATGCAGCCGCGGCGCCGCCATCGCGTCGGCGAGCGTCATCCGATAGTCCAGCACGTTCAGGATCACCTGGCTCGTGCTCGTGATGATGCGCGGCCCGCCTCGGCTCCCGGCGACGAGCAGGAGCTTGCCCCGCCTGTCCAGCACCACCGTCGGCGACATCGCGCTGAGCATCCGCTTGCCCGGCTGGATCGCGTTCGCCTCGCCCTGCACGAGCCCGAACATGTTCGGCTTGCCCGGCTGCGCCGCGAAGTCGTCCATCTCGTCGTTGAGGAAGAACCCCGCCGACGAGAGGTAGACTCCGGAGCCATACAGGTTGTTGAGGGTCGTCGTCGTCGCGACCGCGTTGCCGCGCCTGTCGACCACGGAGTAGTGCGTCGTCTGCATCCCCTCACGTGGCGCGCCGCCGAGCGTGGTCGTCGGCGTCGCGCGCGTCGTGCCGATCGTCGCCCGCAGCTTGGCGGCGTAGCGCTTGTCGGTGAGCTGCGCGATCGGCACCGGGACGAATGCCGGATCGGCGAGCTTCTCGTTCCGATCGATGAAGGCGCGCTGATAGGCGGAGCCGAGCAGGTGCGCCCACCGCGTGCTCCCGAATGGCGGGAGAGAACGATACCCCTCGAGGATGTTGAGGGTCTCGGTGATCGTCACCCCGCCCGACGACGACGGCGGCATGGTGAGCAGGGTATAGCCGCGGTAGGTGGAGCGCACCGGCGCGCGCCACACCGGCTGATAGCCGGCGAGATCCGCCATCGTGATGATCCCGCCGGCCTTGCGCAGCTCCGACGTCCACGCCTCGGCGATCGGCCCGGTGTAGAACGCGTCGCGCCCGCGCGCGGCGATCGCGCGAAGGGTGCGCGCGAGCTGCGGCTGGGTGATCGTCGAGCCCACCGCCGGCGGCGCGCCATTCGGCAGGAAGAGCGACGCGCCGGCGAACTGCGCGATCAGCGGCCGGCTGCCGCGCACCGAGCTCGCGAACGCGCTGTCGACGACGACCCCCTGCTCGGCGTAGCGGATCGCCGGCGCCATGACCTGCGCGAGCGACATCGTGCCGTACTTCTTCAGAGCCGCGGTCAACCCCGCGACGGCGCCCGGCACCCCGGAGGCGAGCGGCCCGACCACGCTGTTCTTCGTCAGCGTGCCGGTGGAATCGAGATACATGTCGCGCGTCGCGGCGAGCGGCGCGATCTCGCGATAGTCGAGCGCCCCGCTGCGGCCGTCGGCCATATGGATGACCATGTAGCCGCCACCGCCGAGGTTCCCCGCTTCCGGATAGGCGACGGCGAGCGCGAAGCCGACCGCGACCGCGGCGTCGACGGCGTTGCCGCCCTTTTTGAGGATCTCCACCCCGGCGGCGCTGGCGAGAGGTGCGTCGCTCGCGACCATCGCATGCGCGCCGAACACCGCATCGCTCCCGGCGTTGAACCGCCACGCTTCCGAGAACACGGCCTTTCGCCGTCCCTCGGGCACTCGTCCCGCACGAGTCGTCGTTCCTCTTGCCAGCCCGACGTCGGTGACGCCGTGTGCGGTGCTATCGGGGCGGCTCTGCGCTCTCGCAGCCGAACCCGTGAGGAGGCCGAGGATGAGGAGGCTGCTGGTCAAACGCATGGCAGGAATCGATGGGTGGCGCGGCAACTACAAGGTCAACGGCGAACGCGGATGCCGCGGTATGCAGGTCGAGCCGGGGCGCGAGCGCCATCCGCGGTCTGCAGGTCACAGCCGTGATGCGCCGGCCGTCATCGCCCGCCGAGACCGAAGCGCGCCACGATCCGCGTGCTCGTGAAGCGATTGCTCGAAGCCTCGTTGGGGCTGAGGCCGGTCTTCTGATGGAGCGACGTGCTCTGGTCCTGCACGACGTCGATCGCGAAGGTGCGCGAGAAGTTGTAGCCGAAGCCGTAGGCGAAGGCGAAGGCGAAGTCCGCGTCCGGCGACGTCGGCTCCAGGCGCGCGTCCGTCGTGCGCGAGCGGAAGTTCGAGAAGATCGTCGCGCCCGCGCTCAGCTCCAGCACCGAGTGGAACCCCTGGCCGCTGGCGACGTGCAGCACCGCCATCACCTGCGACACGTTCGCGTCGGCGTCGGTGCCCACGGCGCCGCGGTAGAAGAGCGGCACCCGCGCATGGGTGCCGCGCACCCCGAACGTCACGCCGCTGCCGCTGAGCGGCTTCTCCAGCGACACCGCGTATTGGGTTGCCTCGCCGAACTCCCACACGCTGTTGGTGCTGCCGTCGTGCACGTCGAAGGTGTTCGTCAGCGCGGCGCCGAAGGAGACCCAGGCGCTCGGCTCGCCGAAGCGCATGCCGGGTCGGATGATCTGCGCGCCGGCGTCGGCGGCGAGGACGAGCGGAAGGAGCGCGAACAACGATCGACGCACGAGTGCTCCGATGGCTTGCGGGTGGTGAACGACGGCCGGTAAGTTAGCCGGGACGCCGAAGGGACGATAGCCAGTGTACCCGGCGGACCGAGGACAGTTTCTCCCGCCACCGCACCCGTGCCCTCTCGAGTCGTCGACCCGCGCATCACCGAGCGCCGCAACCCGCGCACGCAGCAGATCGACCTCGCGGACGCGCTGGGGATCGTCGATCTCATGGCGGCCGAGGACCAGGAGGTCCCACGCATCGTCGCCGCGCAGCGCGAGCGCATCGCCGAGGCCATCACCGCCGCCGAGCGCATCTTCCGTGCGGGGGGGCGCCTGTTCTACGTCGGCGCGGGGACCTCCGGCCGCCTCGGCGTGCTCGACGCCTCCGAGTGCCCGCCCACCTTCGGCACCGATCCCGAGATGGTGCAGGGGATCATCGCCGGCGGCGTCGCCGCGCTGACCAGCGCGCAGGAGGGCGCCGAGGACAACCTCGAGCAGGCGCGCATCGATCTCGCCGCGCGCGGCGTCCGCGCCGGCGACTTCGTGATCGGCATCGCCGCCTCCGGCACCACTCCCTACGTGCGCGTCGCCCTCGAGCACGCGAAGTCCGTCGGCGCGACGACGGCGATCGTCGCCTGCTCGCCGCCGCCGCCGGAAACGCTGCAGCAGGCAGACATCGCCATCGTCGCCATCACCGGCCCCGAGGTGGTCACCGGGAGCACGCGGCTCAAGGCCGGCACCGCCACGAAGCTGATCCTCAACATGATCACGACGGGGGCGATGATCCGGCTGGGCAAGACCTTCGGCAACCTGATGGTCGATCTCCGCGCCACCAACGTGAAGCTCGCCGACCGCAGCGAGCGCATCGTCGCCGAGGTGTGCGCGGTCTCCCGCGCCGAGGCGCGCGCGCTGCTCGATCGGGCGGGGGGCCGCGTCAAGCTCGCGATCGTCATGCAGGCGCTCGATGTCGATCGTGCCGAAGCGGAGCGCCGGCTCGCCGATGCGGGGGGTGTGATCCGCCGCGTCGTCAACACATCCCCACCGGCGGTGACGTGACCGCCGAGCCCGCACGCCGTGGCGGTGTGTACGTCGGCCTGATGTCCGGCACCTCGCTCGACGGCATCTCGGCCGCCGTCGCGCGCTTCTCGCCGGCGACCGGGCAGGCGTTCGACGTGGAGCTGCTGGGTTTCCACGTTCACGAGTATGCGCCCGCTCAACGGGAGCGCCTGCTCGCCGCGATGCGCGAAGGCTCGGCGCGCGACTACTGTCGCCTCGCCGCGGACTTCGGCGGCTGGCTCGCCGATGCCGCGGTCGCCGTGCTGGCGGAGTCGGGCGTCGCGCGGGCCGACGTGCGCGCCATCGGCTCGCATGGTCAGACGCTCTGGCACGAGCCCGGGCATTCCACCTGGCAGCTCGACGCTCCCGCCGTGATCGCCGAGCGCACCGGGCTGGCGGTCGTCTCCGACTTTCGCGTGCGCGACGTCGCGGCGGGAGGGCAGGGGGCACCGCTCGTTCCGATCGCCGACGCGCTGCTCTTCGGCGGCGCGCGGTGGCGCGCCCTGCAGAACATCGGCGGCATCGGCAACGTCACCGTCGTGCCGCCGGACGGCACCCTCGCCAGCGTGCGCGCCTTCGACACGGGACCGGGCGTCGGCGTGCTCGACGCCGTGGTGCGCGTCGTCGATCCCTCGCTGCGCTACGATCACGACGGCCGTATGGCCGCGCGCGGCCGCGTCATCCAGCCGGTCGTCGACGCGCTGCTCGCCGAGCCGTACTTCCGCGCCGAGCCGCCCAAGAGCACGGGCCGCGAGCTGTTCGACGCCGCGTATGTGCAGCGGCTGATCGCGCTGTGTCGCGCCGAGTCGTCGGGCGCCACCGGCGACGACTGCATCGCGACGGCGACGGCGCTGACGGCCCAGAGCATCGCCGACGCCTATCGCCGCTTCATCCCCGAGCCGATCACCGAGACGGTGCTCTCGGGCGGGGGCGCGAAGAACCTGACGCTGCGGAATCAGATCGCCGCCGCCGTCGGCGACCTGCGCGTCCGCACCTTCGACGAGCTGTACTTCGACGGCGAGGCCAAGGAGGCGGTGGCCTTCGCCCTGCTCGCGCATCTGCATCTCGAGGGCATCCCGGGCAACGTCCCGACGGCGACGGGAGCGAAAGGGCCACGAATTCTGGGGATGCTGACTCCGGGCTGACGGTCGGCCGGTCGCGCGCGGCGGTGTAGAAGGCCCACCCGTACCTGCAGTTCCCTGTTCTCACCTGGACCGAACCACTCCACGTGCGGGTGAGCCCTCCGTTCGCGCCAGCCGAAGGCATCCCGACCACGATGGATCCGCGTCATCTGCGTGCATCCGCGGCATCCGCGTTCGCCCTTGACCTTGCCCGGCCAACCAGCGATATGACCGCCAGGCCAACCGCCGCCCCCGCGACGTTCAGGATCACGTCGTTCACGTCCGCCGTCCGGTAACTCTCCCACGCGCGAGACAGGAGCTGCAGCAGCTCGATGCTCACCGACAGCGCGAGCGCGATCTGCGCGCCGCGCCAGAAGCCGACGCGTGGCCAGACGAGCGGGAGCAGGATGCCGAGCGGGAAGAACAGCACGACGTTGCCGCGCGCGTTCCGCACGCAGAACCCGCGTGCCCGCGAGCCCTCGGGCAGAGTCGACGACGAGCAGGTCAGCGAGGCGAGACTCGGCCGGAGATCGACCGCCGGCGTCGCCTCGGCAACGGCACGCGATGGATGGCTCGGCGTGAGCGTCGCCGCGGCGAGACCGGACAGGTAGACCACGACGACCAGCAGCAGGAGCTCGCGACGCACCGAGAGCACGCGCCCTCGAGCGCGAAGGCGGTACAGCCGAACGATCGCCCAACAGGGCACCGCGACCGCGGCGACGACGAGAAAGGGCGCGAAGAAGCTGCGATACGGCAGCAGGGGATAGAAAATCCGGGGAATCATGTCGGCGGATTGCTGTTCGCTGTCAAAGTCGCCCGCGCCGTTCCGCTCATCCGCTCATCCGCTCGTCCGGCGTCTACGGCCCTTTCAGAAACTCCGTCACCCGCCCCCACGGCACCGCGAACAGCACTCGCTCACCCGCCGTCGCCGACCCTGCCACGACACCCACCACGTCGCCGCGCGCGTCGAACACCGGGGAGCCGCTCGAGCTCTCCCCCGCGTACGCCTGGATCTGCAGCAGGTCGGCGCCGAGCGCGCTCACCATCCCCGCCGTCATCGTCGGTCGAGCGTCGGCGCCCGCGGCGAAGCCGATCGACGCCACCGGTGCCCCCACCCGCGCCAGCATCCCGTTGTGGCTCACGCCGACGATCGCCGGATATCTGCCCCGCGCGTCGAGCTGGATGAGCGCGAGGTCCGCCGTGTCGCTCACGCGCAGCACGCGCGCCGGGAGCCAGACGTTCGTCCCCGCATACCGCACCCGCACGCGCGCGCCGGCCGCCGCCTGCAGCACGTGCCGGCTCGTCATCAGCCGGCCCTCCGGCGACACCCCGAACGCTGTCCCCGGCAACGGCGTCCCGACCGCCTCGGTCGACACGAGCGCCAGCGCATCGACGTTGCGGTCGTGGATCGACGCGAAGGGCACGCTCGTGACCGCCCGCTGGATGCGCGCCTGGACGAGCGTCGCCGAGCCGGCCGGGAGCACGCGCTTCGAGAGCGCGGCGGCGAACACCGTGTCGCGCGACTGCATCGCGGCGATCGCGCGCTGGAGCGTCGCCGCCGCGCTGTCGCTCCCGATGCGCCGCGCCACCTGCTCGCGCGCGCGTGCCGCCGCCCGCCGCTGCCAGGCTCGCGCGCCCACGCCGATCGCGACGATCGCCGCCGCCACGAGCAGGAGCACCACCCGTACGGCGACGCTCCCGCGCCGCGAGACGGTCACGGCGCCGGCTGTGCTGGCGTCGCCGTCGGGTTATGGCGCGGCGCCACGACCTGCTCCGCCGTGCGATACACCCACCACAGCGCGGCGCCGAGGAAGACGAGCAGGAAGAGGAGGGCGATGAGCGATCCGCGGCTGCGGCGCAGCGCCGCCTTGTCATCGGGGATCGACGTCGTGAGCACGAACGCCTCGGCCGGCAGCTCGCGCGTCGGACGGCGCACCACCGGGATCTCACTCGTCGTCCGCTGGCTGAGCGGCCGGTCGATCGCCTCCGTCTGCCCCGAGTCGGTGGAGATCGAGAAGGCGCGATGGCCGACGTCGTCGCTCTCGGCCGGATCGGCCAAGCCCTCGCCGTCGAAGCGCGCGACGATGACGGTGATGTTGTCCGGTCCACCCATCTCGTTGGCGCGGTCGATCATCCGCTTGCACGCCGCCACGAGGTCCTTCTCCTCCGTGACGATGCGCGTGATCTCGTCGGCGCGCACCTGCCCGCTCAACCCGTCGCTGCACAGCACGAGCACGTCGCCGCGACGCACGCGCTGGTGGGTGAGGTCCACCTTGATCGTCGCCTCGGGGCCGAGCGCCTGGAGGATGATGTTGCGCCGCTCGCTCTGCTCGGCCTCCTCCTCCGTCAGCTCGCCCGCTTCGATCAGCTTCTGCATCAGCGACTGATCCTTCGTGATCTGCTGCCCGACGCCGTTGCGCACGAGGTAGGCGCGGCTGTCCCCCACCTGGGCGACGTACAGCGTGTCGCCGAGCAGGCCGGCCACCGTCGCCGTGGTGCCCATGCCGCGGTACTCGGGATGCTCGAGCGCGAAGGTGTGGATGTGCGAGTTCGCCGCGGCCGTCGCGCGCTTGATCGCCGTCGCGAAGCGATCGTCGGTCGGCGACGCCTGGTCGGCGAGCATCGCGCTCACCTCCTGCAGCACCACCTCGATCGCCATCGCGCTCGCGATCTCCCCGGCTGCGGCGCCCCCCATTCCGTCGGCCACCATGAACAGCGTGCCGCGCTCGCCCACCGCATGCGTGCGCACCTCGGGCTGGAGGGTGGCGTTGCCGCGCGACAGGTCGGCGACGACGAAGGCATCCTCGTTGTGCTCGCGGGTGCGTCCCACGTCGGTGCGGCCGAAGACGTGGACGACGACGGCGGGACGCGGCGAGGGGGTCGGTGCCGAGGGGTTGGGCACGGTCACGAGATCAGGTGCGTTCGGAGAGTGTGGGGACGTCGTCCAGCCCGCCTCTATGAGTCTCGGCCTGCACGTGGCCGAACGATACGCGCTCGACCGGCGCCGCGCACGCGCCATCCGGCCATCCTGCCGAGGGACCGGTCGGGCCCGACGACCTCCCGGCCCAGTCCCTGGTCCTCACGTCGTGACGCTCTCGATGCGGAGAATCTGGTCCCCCACGAGGACGCGCTGCCCCGTCCGCACGGCCCGCTCGCCGCGCACCGCCAGCGCGACCCCGTTCCGGCTGCCGCAGTCGCGCACGAAGAAATCCGCGTCCTGGCTGCGAATCTCCGCGTGCCGCCCGCTCATCGTCTGGTCGTACGGAAAGAGCCAATCCCCGGATTCGCGGCCGATGAACACGTCGCGCGCGGGCGAGAGGTGGAACCGGTCGCGCACGCTCGCGTCGGCGCGGAGCTGCTCCAGCACGGCGACGTCGGCGGAGGGGGTGACCGATCCCATCCGGCGCGTGGCGTCGGCGTCGGGCGCGCGCGGACCGGGGTAGCCGAGCCGCCGGAAGCGGATGATCTGCGAGCCGATGAGGATGACGTCGCCGTCGGCCAGACAGGCTGGCTCCTCGATGAAGGTCCACGTCCCGTTGCGGGAGCCGAGGTCGCGCACCCAGAGCTGGTCGGCGCGGAGCTCGAGGCGCGCGTGGAGGGGGGAGAGGTAGACGTCCTCGAGCCGGATGTCGGCATCGCCGCGTCCGACGACCGCGTCGCCCCGGTCCAGGCTGAACCGCGCCGAGACTTCACCGGCGGGGTCGAGCAGGGCGAGCCGCGGCCCGGTGGTGCGCGGCGGACGGACGGGTGCCCGCACCGACCCGATCGCGTCGTCGGTCTGCAGGCCGGCTCCCGCGCCGACCGGCGCCCCGCAATGCCCGCAGAACGGGAGCGCGCCGGCGGGCCGCGCGCAGGCCGGACAGGCCCGCGCCGCGCCCGCCGCCGACAGGGCCTTGCCGCAGTCCACGCAGAACCGCGACGCCGGATCGTTCGCTCGGCCGCAGAAGGTGCAGGCGGTCACTGCTTGGCGAGGACATCCATGAGGCGGCGAATATACGGAATGCCGTCGGATGCCGTCAACAAATTCGATGGCTGTTCCGGCTCGCTGAAGGCCGACGGCAACTGCAACAGCGAACGCGTGGCGCGAGCATCTGCCCGTTCGAGCCGTGGCGCGATGAGCCCGGGCGCAGGGAAGCATCGTGCCGAAGGCTCGCCCGACCTGCCGACGTCGGGTTAGCTTCCCCGGATGCCTGGCCGTCATTTCCCCCTCGTCCCCGTCGCCGGGCTCGCGCTCGCGACCGCGTGCATGAGCAGCGCGTCCTATCCGCCCCCCGCCACCACGGCGACGCCGGCCGGTGCGCCCCCGACCACCGCCGTCGGCCGGCAGCCGCTGCCACCCATCCCGCAGGTCGACGGCCCGCTCGCGCTCCGCGTCGTCTATCCGACCGCCAACGCCGTCGTCACCTCGCGCGACTCGAACTTCATCTTCGGCTCCGTCGGCAGTGGACGCGCGTCGCTCACCATCAACGGCGTGCCCACGCGGGTGTATCCCAACGGCGCCTTCATGGCGTTCCTCGCCAACCCGCCCGCCGACGCGCCGCGGTACGAGCTCGTCGCCACCAAGGGCACCGATACGGCGCGGGCGACGCACGTGATTCGGTATCCGGCGCCCGTCGTCGCGGCCGTCGACACCACGGCGGCGCGAGCGAAGCCCGAGACCCAGCCCACCTCGCGCGCCGACACCGTCGCCGCGCTCACCGCGCGCATCGACTCCCTGCGCACGCGACTGACGGCCGACCAGCCGATCGGCTGGGTGCAGCTCGGCCAGCCGAACGCGGCGATGGACACCGACCGCACGATCATCGGGCGGCCGATCGTCGGCGGGACCTACAAGTGGTTCTTCACCCCGGGCACCGTCGTCCCCCTGCTCGGCCGCACCGGCGGCATGGCGCGCATCCGCCTCGACCGCGACCTCGACGTCTACGTTGACTCCGCCGACGCGATCGACCTCCCCGCCGACACGCCGGCGCCGAGACGCGTCGTCTCCAACATGCGCGTGCGCGGCGCGCCGCTCGGCGTCGACGTCGTCATGCCCCTCGGTCCGCGCGTGCCGTACTTCGTCGAGGAGCGCGAGCGCGCGCTCGTGCTCACGCTCTATGGCGCACGCGCGAACACCGACATCGTGAACTTCGCGCCGCAGGATTCCATGGTGCGCACGGTGGAATGGGAGCAGGAGACCCCGGAGCGCGCGAAGATCACGGTGAACCTGCGCGCCGCGCCGTACGGGTATCTGGTGTTCTGGGAGAACGGCTCGCTCGTGCTGCGCCTGCGCGGCCGCCCCGCGATCGACGCGCACCGCCCCCTCGCCGGCCTCACGATCGCCGTCGATCCGGGGCATCCACCCGGCGGGGCCACCGGTCCGACGGGCCTGTACGAGGCGACGGCGACCCTCGCGATCGGGACGCGGCTCCGGCGGATCCTCGAGGAGCGCGGCGCGACGGTACTGTTAACCAGGACGACCGATTCCGCGATCGCACTCGGCGACCGCCCGATCTTCGCGCGGCGCGGGAACGTCAATGCGTTCGTGTCCATCCACCTGAACGCGTACCCGGACGGCGTGAACCCCTTCGTCGCCCCGGGCACGGGGACCTACTTCTTCCGCACCCACAGCGAGCCGCTCGCGCGCGCCGTCCAGGCGGGGATGGTCCCGCAGTTGAGTCTCATCGACTTGGGCGTCAACTACGACAACCTCGCCGTCGTGCGGGGCACCTGGTATCCGGCGATTCTGTGCGAGGGCGCCTTCGTCATCCTCCCCGATCAGGAGGCCGCCCTGCGCACGCCCGAGTATCAGGAGCGCTACGCCCGCGGCGTCGCCGACGGCGTGGAGAGCTACTTCCGTTCGCTGCCGTCGCGCTGACCGTTGGTGGTCGCGCGAGAGGGTTGCCGCGCCGAGGGTGGGCGAACGGAGGCCGGGTTCCTCACGGAGCGATCCGTGGAATCAGTTTTCATCCGTATAATCTGCGTCACCGTTGCGGCCAGCCCACTCCACTACTCTGACGTTCGTCGCATGCCCTCCTCGACAGCGCGGTTTCTGACAGGCGTGCTCGTCGCCATGCTGCTCACCGGCGCGGCCGGGGACGCCGCTGCCCAGCCTGCCCCATACCGCCACTACCGCACCCTCGACACCCCGCACTTCAACGTCCACACCGCGCCCGGGCTCGAGCGCGAGGGGCGCGTCGCGGCGGCGGCGGCGGAGCGAGCGTATGGGCTGCTGAGCAGGGAGCTCGTGGCGCCGCGCGGGGTCATCGATCTCGTCGTCTCCGACGACGCCGACTTCGCCAACGGGAACGCCACTCCCGTCCCCGGCAACCGCATCAACATCTTCGCCGCGCCGCCGGTGGAGAACGAAGGGCTCCGCTTCAACGACGACTGGATCCAGATCGTCGTGACCCACGAGCTCACCCACATCTTCCATCTCGATCGGGTGCGCGGCTTCTGGGCCGCGGCGCAGCACGTCTTCGGCCGCTCGCCCTTTCTCTTCCCGAACATCTACGGGCCGGCCTGGCTCACCGAGGGGCTCGCCGTCTACTACGAGTCGCGCCTCACTCCTGGTGGCCGCCTCAACGAGCAGAGCAACCGCATCATCGCCCGCGCCGCCGCGCGCGACGCGCGGCTCCCGCAGCTCAATCAGCTCAGCCTCGGCTCGCCCGACTTCCCGGGGGGCGAAGGGGTCTACGACTACGGCGCGCTCTTCATCCAGTACCTCGCCGCGACGCGCGGCGATTCCGCCGTCGGCCGCTTCGTCGAGCGCCAGAGCGGGCAGCTCATCCCCTTTCGCCTCAACCGCTCGGCGACGCAGGGGTTCGGCATCTCGTTCAACGAGGCGTTCGCCGCGTGGCGCGACTCGGTCGCGCGCAGCGTCGACTCGGTCACCGCGCCCCTGCCCGGTTGGCGCCAGCTCACCGCGCGCAGCCTGTACGCTCCCGTCCCGCGCTGGCGCGACGACAACACCATCGTCTACTCGGCGACGACCGGACGCGAGACGAACGCCGCCTGGGAGTTGCACCTCGACGGGCGCGTGCGCCGACTCGGCCGCCGCGACGGCCGCGGCGCGAACGTCCCGCTCCCCGACGGCTCGCTGCTCTATTCGGGGCTCGACTACACCGGCGTCTCGGTCGTGCGCTCCGATCTCTACCGCCAGTGGCCCGATGGGCGCGTCCAGCGCCTCACCACTGGCGCGCGACTGATCCAGCCGGACGCGCGGCGCGACGGCACCATCGTCGCCGTGAAGCTCGACGCGGCGCGGTCGAGCCTCGTGCTCCTCGACTCGGCCGGAGGCGGCGAGCGGACGCTGCGTCGAGCGGAGGCCGACGAGACCTGGAGCGAGCCCGCCTGGTCGCCGGATGGTCGCACGGTCGCCGCGGTGCATCGCCGTCATGGCGGCGAGTTCTCGCTCGAGGCGATCGACGTCGCCACCGGCACGGTGCGCGTGTTCGATCGCGGGCGCTACGTGATCGCGTCGCCCCGCTGGACGGGCACGAGCCTGATGTGGACGAGCGAGCGACTCGGCAGCCCGAACCTCGTCCGCTCGTTCGAGACGGGCTTCACGCAGCTCATCCGGCAGCCGCAGGACGTCGCCCTCTTCTCGCCCGATCTCGGGCCCTCGAATCGTCAGGTCGCGGCCACGTCGCTGCGCGGCGACGGCTATCACGTCGGCATCGCGATGCTCCCCGGCACCGAGCACGCCTGGTATGCGGTGCGCCTCCCCGACAGTCTGCCCGCGCCGGCGCCCGCCGACACCCAGACGCTCGCCGCCGGCGACTACCACGACTATTCGCCCTGGCGCTCGCTGCTCCCGCGCTTCTGGTATCCCGTGATCGAGGGCGCGCCGACCGGCGACACCCGATTCGGCGCGGCGACGACCGGCGTCGACGTGCTTGGCCGGCACAGCTACGCGGTGTACGCCGCCGTGCCGACGTCCGGTCGTCAGCCCGTCGCCGCGCTCTTCTATCGTTATGCCGGCCTGCGCCGCCCCTGGATCGACGTCAGCGCCCTGCGCGACTGGCAATCCGAGGCGGCGATCTTCGATCAATCCGACAAACGCGTCGGCACGCTGATCAAGGGGACGCAGGATCTCTCCGTCGCGGCGACCTTCCTGCGCCCGCGCGTGCGCACCTCGGCGGCGGTGAGCCTGGGTGTCGGCGTCGAGCGCCGGCGCTTCGCCACCGATCCGAGCACCATCCTCGCGCTCCTCGACTCCAGCTTCCGGCGCACCTACGACTACCCGCGCGCCTTTGTCGGTGCGACCTGGGCGAACGTCCAGCGTCCCGCGCTCAGCATCTCCCCGGAGGACGGCGTCGCCCTCGCGTTCACGGCGCGCGAGCGCTATCGGAGCGATGCGCCGAGCACCACGGCGTCGCTGAGCGTGGTCGGGACGACGTCGGGGTACAAGTCGCTCGATCTTCCCGGCTTCGCGCACCACGTCCTCGCCCTCCGCGTCGCCGCGGGCTGGGCGGACCGCCGCTCGGCTACCGCCTTCGAGGTGGGCGGCACGAGCGGCAGCACCTTCGGCGTGCTCCCCGGCTACGAGGTGGGCGAGGGCCGCCGCACCTTCGGTGTGCGCGGCTTCGACAACGCGTCCGTCTACGGCACGAGCGCCGTCGCCGGCTCGCTCGAGTACCGCGCCCCGCTGCGGGTGGCGGGTCGAGGGCTCGGCCAGCTCCCGCTCTTCCTGGATCGGTCGTCGGTGACGGCCTTCGCCGACGCGGGCACGGCGACGTGCGCGGCCAACCCGCTCTATCCGTCCATCTGCGCACCGTCGCCGTTCATCGGCCGCACGATCGCCAGCGTCGGCGGCGAGGTGGGCATGTCGCTGGGCATCCTGACCTGGGATGCGCCTGAACTGCTGCGCCTGGGCGTGGCGGTGCCCGTTGCGGGTCGGGAGCTCGTGGG
>JABFYH010000185.1 GCA_013361335.1 Gemmatimonadaceae bacterium
CGCCGCGCCGATCCGGCCGAGATCGCCCGCGGCGAGTATCGCGTCGGGCTGCACCTCGGTCATCTCCAGACGCTGCTCGGCTACGGCGACCGCGTCGACCGGTTCGCCGTCGCCACGCACTCGCCGCAGGGGACCGCCGAGGCCGTCGCGCGCATCAACGCCGCCGCCTTCGGCTTTCGCGCCCACCGCTCCGCCGACATCGCCGTCGAGACGTCGACCACCTTCGCCGTCGTGTCGCGCTTCCACCGCGCGATCGGCGTGATCACCGTGGTCGCCAGCGCGATCTTCCTCCTCTGCATCATGCTGCTCAAGGTCGAGGAGCGCCGCCGCGACGTGGCCGCGCTGCGGTTGATGGGCATCTCCGCGCGCACCGTGGTGCGCAGCGTCGTGCTCGAGGCAGCCGCCATCGCCGTGCTCGGCAGCGTGGCTGGCGTGGCGGTGGGCGTGCTCGCATCGGCGATCGTGAACCACCATTACCAGGCCGTGTACCGCACCCCGCTGCGCTTCTCCATCGTCACCACCGACATCGTGCTGCTGGCCGTGGCGCTGTCCCTCGTGCTCGGCATCGCGGCAGGCTGGCTCGCGGCGCGGCGACTGGTGCGGACGCCGCCACTCGCGCTCTTCGGGCGCTGAACCGTGCTGCTCACCCTGGCGTTCGCCTCGCTCGTCCGCCACCGCGCGCGAACCATCCTCGCGGTGCTTGGCGTGGCTGTCTCCGCGGGCATGCTGCTCGACATGGTGATGCTGTCGACGGGGATGCGCGAGTCCTTCCGCTCGCTGCTCCTCGCGCAGGGATTCCAGCTTCGCCTCGCGCCCAAGGGCACGCTCCCCTTCGACACCGAGGCCACGATCCGCGATGCCGATTCGCTCGTCGCACTGCTCCGCGCGCGTCCCGAGGTCGAGCGCGTGAGCCCGGTGCTCGGCGGCCAGCTGCACATTCCGACGTCTGCCGGCACGGTGACGGCGGCGGCGCTCGGCGTCGAGTCGTCGGTGCAGGGGGACTACGAGCTGGTCGAGGGACGCGCTCCCGCCGCGGCGAACGAGCTCGTGGCGAACGACGCGACGCTCCGCGCGATCGGCAAGGGCATCGGCGACACGGTGTCGGCGGCGGCCGGCTACGATCCGCAGCTTCGCGGACTGTCCGGCGTGCGCACGCTGCGAATCGTCGGCCGGGTGCGGTTCGTCTACATGGCCGCCGAGCAGCGAGGCGCATCGCTGCCGCTCGCCACGCTGCGTGCGATGCAAGGCGGGGAGGCCAGCGACCGGATCTCCCTCGCGATGGTGCGCCTGCGTCCACGCACCGATGCCGAAGCGATGCGGACCGAGGTGGGGCGCCTGCTGCCGCGCGTGACCGTGATCTCCACCGCCGAGGCGATCCGCCAGGTCGACGAGCGGTTGAGCTACTTCCGCCAGCTCGCCGTCATCCTCGGCGCGGTGAGCCTGATCGTCGGCTTTCTGTTGGTCACCACGTTGATGACGGTGTCGGTCAACGAGCGGATCGGCGAGATCGCGGTGATGCGCGCCATCGGCGTGCGCCGCGGCCGGATCGTCGCACAGATCGTGATCGAGGGCGCGGCGATCATGGCCGTCGCGACGCCCGTCGGTCTCGGGCTCGGTCTCGTGACGGCACGCTATCTCAACTCGATCCTCGCTCGTTTCCCCGGCCTCCCCGAGCGCATCGACTTCTTCCTCTTTCAACCGGTCGCGGCGTGGACGGCGCTCGGCCTGCTGATCGCATCGGGAATCCTGTCGGGCGTGTATCCGTCGTGGCGCGGCGCGTCGCTGGCGATCGCCACGACGCTGCGACAGGAGGCGGTGGGATGAGCGCGCCGCGCGTGGATGCGATCGTCGAGGTGCGCGACCTCGTGCGCCAGTACCGGATGGGCGAAGAGCTCGTGCAGGCGCTGCGGGGAGTGTCGTTCACGGTGCAGCGGTCGGAGTACGTCGCGATCGTCGGGCCGTCGGGGTGTGGCAAGAGCACGCTGCTGAACGTCCTCGGCGTGATCGACCGGCCGACGTCGGGTACGGTGGCGATCGGCGGTGAGCGCGTCGACCAGCTTTCCGACGCCCGCGCGACGGAGTTCCGTCTGCGCCGCATCGGCTTCGTGTTCCAGCGCTTCTACCTGATGCAGGCGCTCACCGCGCGCGAGAATGTCGAGCTGCCGTTGGCCGAGGCGGGGCTGGGTGGGGCGGCGCGACGGGAGCGGGCGCGGGCGCTGCTCGAGTACGTCGGGCTCGGGCGACGAGAATCGCATCGGCCCTCGCAGCTCTCCGGTGGAGAACAGCAGCGGGTCGCCATCGCGCGGGCGCTGGCCAACGAGCCGGCGCTGCTCCTGGCCGACGAGCCCACGGGCGAGCTCGACGCTCGCACCGGCGCCGAGATGATCGCGTTGTTCCGTCGGCTGAACGCCGATGGTACGACGATCGTCGTCGTGACCCACGACGAGGAGCTCGCGCGCGCGGCAAAGCGCGTGGTGCACATGCGCGACGGCTCGATCGTCGACGACCGGCGCGCGGAGGCCGATCGCCGATGATCGGACTGCTCGCGACGCGCAATCTCACCCAGAAGCCGTGGCGCAGCGTCTTTCTGCTGTTCGGCTTCAGCATGGGCGTCGCGGTGATGATCGTCCTGCTATCGATCGGCGAGGCGCTGCTCGATCAGGCGAAGGACGAGAAGCTCGTCGGTGGCGGGACGATCACCGTGCTCCCGGAAGGGGTGGACGTCGAGGTGCTGAAGACCGGTGGGTTGGGCGGTCTGTTCTTCTCGATCGATCATGCGCGGTTCATCCATCGCCAGCTCCTCGCGGCACCGCGGCTGCGCGACGTGGTCTCGGCCGCGGCGCCCCAGATCGAGGGAAAGCTGTTGTATCTGCGCACGGCGGACGGCCCCGAGCGGGCGGTGCGCGCATCTGGCGACATTCCGTCACTGACCGCCGCCGTCGGTGCCGGCCCCGACGTCGCGGCCGGACGCTGGGCCGACGATTCGCTCGACCGCCGCTGGCGATCGCCGACGGACCTCGAGCTGCGACACGACATCGACCACTTCCATCTGCCTCCGCGGGAAGTGGCCGGCGATCCGAGCTGGGCGGAGTGGCACTACTTCAACGTCATCTCGCCCGATCGGAAGCGGTGGGCGTTCGTGTCGTTCATCCTGGCGGGTGAGGTCGGAGGAAAGGCAGGTCGTTGGGGTGGCCAGGTGCTCGTCACCCTCCACGAGCAGGGCAGGCCGCAGCGGCGCTTCACGAGCGCGGCCCCCGCGTCGTCGGTGCGCTTCTCGACGAGCGACGCCGACCTCGCCATCGGTGAGTCAGGCGTCGAAGTGCAGCCCGACGGGCGCTATCGCGTCCGGGCGCATGCGCGCGAAGACGGCAGTGGCGTTCCGCTGTCCCTCGATCTCGTGGTTGCGCCGGCGGCCGGGGCGTACTTTCCCGGCGCTGCGCTCACCAGCGGCGTCGTGAGCGGCTACGTGGTGCCCGCACTTCGTGCGGACGCCACCGGTTCGCTCTGCGTCGCCGCGACCTGCACCGCCTACGAGGGCGCGCAGGCGTACCACGACCACAACTGGGGGGTGTGGCGCGGCGTGACCTGGGAATGGGGCGCTGCCCGTGCCGGCGACTACACGCTGCTCTACGGGCGCGTCGAGCCGCCCGACAGCGTGTCCGCGGCGCAGCCGTTGTTCGTCTATCTGATCGACCAAGCGGGCTTCCTCGCCGTGTTTCGTCCGCGCGCGATCCGCTACGAGGACGGCCGCACCACGCTGGTGGGCGGCCGCGCGATTCGTACGCCGTCCTTTGCGGAGATGGTGGACGTGCGTGGCGACGACACGCTGCGGCTCACGCTCCGGATCGAGGACGCGAGCGCCAGCGATACCCGCGCCGACGCCGTCGAGCGGGGGGATGCGCTCGCGGCGCGCCGGCTCGTGCGGCCGTACTTCGTGCAGATGAAGGGAACGGCGACGATCGGGGGCCGGATACGAAAAACCCCGCTCGCGGGGACCGGAGCGGGGTTCTTCGAGACGTACCGATAAGGTCGGATGAGCGGACGAACGGAGGAGCGGGTTGGCGGCGCCGCTCCTCCGCGCCTCCGCTCTACCGACCCTCTTGCCGCCGGATCGAGTCGGTGGCGTCCGGGCCCGGTCGAGATGCCGGGTTGCCGTCCACCCGATCCTTCAGGTCGTCCACCTTGTCGGCGACCTTGTTGGCCGCGCGCTCGGCGCCCGTCGCTGCGCGATCGTAGGTGTCGCCCGCCATGGGGCCTGTGCCGGAGGCGGCGTTGCCGAAGCTCAGCCGGCCGCGCTGGTAGCCCTCGCCGGCGTACTGGCTCACCGTGTTCCACTCGCCGTAGCGCTTCGCCTGATCCGCCGTCCAGCTGCGCTGGAGGTCGGACTGCACCTCGCTCCACTGCTTGTTGGCGTAGTCCGGATTCTGCGCCGCGACCTGCCCCAGGTGATACGCAGGGCGCACGTCGTCGTACGAGCGGTCGGCGAGCCGGTTCGGCGAGCTCTCGTAGCTCTTCCGGTAGTACTCGTCGTCCTCCTTCGTGAGCTTGGACGCCGCTTCGGTCACGGCGCGTCCCGTCCACCATCCGCCCATCGCGCCGGCGATGCCGCCGATCAACGTACCCACCGGGCCGGCCACCGAGCCGATCGCCGCGCCAGCCAACACGCCGCCGATGCCCCCCGCTGCCTCGCCCGCTTCGTCCAGGTGGCTCGGGTTGGAGTCATGCTTTCCGAGCGCGGAATCCTTCGCGCGCTCGACGCGGCCGTCCGTGCTATCGATATGATCCGTCATGTATCCCCTCGTGAGAAGGTGAGTGCGCTCGAGATGGGCAAGTTCGGGACCGTACATATCGAAACGTGCGGCCTCCGGCCTCCGGCGTGCGGCGAGCGTCCGGCTGGGCTGGCGTGCTTGACAGCACCCTGACCCGACTTCCGATTCCGTGCATGACCGCGCGCCTGCGCATCGGCACCCAGGGATGGAACTACGACGCATGGGTCGGCCCCTTCTATCCGTCGGGGACGCGCCCTGCCGATTATCTCACCGTGTACTCGCGCGCCTTCGACACGGTGGAGGTCGACTCCACCTTCTACGCCATTCCACCCGCGCGCACGCTGCGCGGATGGTACGACCGCACACCGCAGCACTTCGTGTTCGCGCTCAAGATGCCGCAGGAGATCACGCACGAGCGCAAGCTCCGCGACGCACAGGACGTCGCGGAGCTGTTCTACGATCGCGCGCGAGAGCTCGGCCAGAAGCTCGGCCCCGTGCTGATCCAGCTCGGCCCCGACTTCGGACCGGTCGAGCTGCCGGCGCTGGCGAAGCTGCTGCCCGCGCTGCCGAGGGACATCCGGTTCAGCGTGGAGTTCCGACATCGCGGCTGGATCCAGGACGGCGTGCTCGCGCTCCTCGCGGAGCATGGCGTCGGGCTCACGCTCACGGACGCGCGGTGGATCCCGCGCAAGCAGATGCTCTCGCTCGCGACCCGCCCCACCGCCGATTTCCTGTACGTCAGATGGATGGGCGCGAACCGGGACGTCGTCGACTACTCGCGGATCCAGATCGATCGCACCGCGGAGCTCGAGCAATGGGCCGGTGTGCTCTGGCCGTTGTTGCGGAAGGACATCTCGGTGTACGGCTACATCAACAATCACTTCGCCGGCCACTCGCCGCAGAGCGCGCGCGAGCTGCAGCGCGCGCTCGGGCTCACGCCGGTGGATCCGGGATCGCTCGGCGAGCAGATGTCGCTCTTCTGAGCGGCACGCCGCCCGATAGCTTTCGCGCATGTCCCGACGCACCATCCTGTTCTGCGCTCTTGCCGTCGCGGCGGCCGTCGTGTTCCTCCGCCTCGGCTTCTGGCAGGTGAGCCGGCTCCACGAGCGGCAGGCGCGGAACGCGCTGGTCGCCGCACAGCAGCGTGATGCGCCCGTTCCCTTCGCGGCGCTGCCGCGCGACACAGGCGTCGCGCACTATCGTCCCGCCCGCGTCGTCGGCCGCTACGACTACGACCACGAGCTGGTGCTGGGAAGTCGGACCCGTAACGGCTCGCCGGGCGTCGACCTCCTCACGCCGGTGCGCGTCGCGGGAAGCGACACGGCCATCCTCGTCAACCGCGGCTGGGTGTACTCGCCGGATGCCGGCACGGTCGATCTCGCGCGCTGGCGCGAGGGCGACTCGGCCGACGTGGCCGGCTACGCCGAGCTCTATTCCGCCGATGCCGGATCGACCGTCGCCGCGAGCGGTCCGCGCATCGTCCGGCGCGTCAGCCGCGCGGAGATCGCGGCGAAGGTGCCGTACCCGGTCGCCCCCTTTTACCTGGTGGCCGTCGGCGGTCCCGCCTCCGAGACCCGTCCTGCTCGGCGTGACATCCCCGCGCTCGACGACGGACCCCATCGGAGCTATGCCGTCCAGTGGTTTTCCTTCGCCGCGATCGCGCTCGGCGGCGCTGCCGCCGTGGTGCTCCGGGAGCGCGAGGTCCGCCGCCAGCCAACCCTGCAATAGGCCGGCGTGCCCCGCGCGGTGATCCAGCCCACCTCGGACCTGGCGTGGTCGATGCAACACTTCCCGACTGCCAGTAACTTTCCGATCGACCCCACGCCGAGCGATCCATGGCCGAGCATGCCGCAGGTCTCGCCACCGAGAAGGAAGCCCGCGACGTCGCCGAGGCGGCGCGCGAGAGCGAATGGTCAGGCCCCAGCTTCGTGCGGGAGCTCTTCCTGGGCCGCTTCCGCCTCGACCTGATCCACCCGCACCCGGTGAAGTCGGACCCGGCCGAGCAGGCCCGCGCCGCGCCCTTCTTCGCCAAGCTCCGCGCCTTTCTCGAGCGCGTCGATTCGGACATGATCGACCGCACGGGGGAGATCCCCGAGTCGTACGTGCAGGAGCTGCGCGACATGGGGGCGTTCGGCATCAAGATCCCCACCGAGTACGGGGGGCTGGGTCTCTCGTACGCCAGCTACACCCGCGCCATCGCGATGGTGACGAGCAAGGACGGGTCGCTCACCGCGCTGCTCTCGGCGAGCCAGTCCATCGGATTGCCGCAGCCGCTCAAGCTGTTCGGGACGCCGGAGCAGAAGCAGCGCTTCTTTCCGCGGCTCGCCAAGGGGGCCATCTCTGCCTTCGCGCTCACCGAGGTGGACGCGGGCTCCGACCCGGCGAACCTGCGCACCAGCGCCACCTTGAGCGAGGACGGGAAGCACTGGACGCTCAACGGCGAGAAGCTGTGGTGCACCAACGGCACACGCGCCGACCTGCTCGTCGTCATGGCGCGGACGCCCGACGCGATCGTGAACGGCAAGCCGCGGAAGCAGATCACCGCCTTCATCGTCGAGGCCAAGGCGCCGGGGGTGGAGATCGTGCACCGGTCCCGCTTCATGGGGCTCAAGGCGATCGAGAACGGCGTGCTGCGCTTCACCAACGTCCGCGTTCCCGCCGAGAACATCCTGTGGGGTGAGGGGAAGGGGCTCAAGCTCGCGCTCATCACCCTGAACACGGGACGCCTCACCCTGCCCGCGAGCTGCGCCGGCGGCGGAAAGGCGATGCTGCAGGTTGCGCGGCACTGGGCGAAGGAGCGCGTGCAGTGGGGCCAGCCGATCGGCAAGCACGAGGCGGTCGCGCAGAAGATCGCGCTGATGGCGGCCAACACCTTCGCCATGGAGGCGGTCGCGGAGCTCACGGTTGGGCTGTCGGAGCGCGGGCACTACGACATCCGGCTCGAGGCGGCGATCGCGAAGATGTGGAACACCGAGACCGGCTGGAAGATCGTCGACGACACTCTGCAGATTCGCGGCGGGCGCGGCTACGAGACCGCCGAGTCGCTGCGTGGTCGTGGCGAGGCGGGCATCCCGGTGGAGCGCGCGATGCGCGACTTCCGCATCAATCTCATCTTCGAGGGGACGTCGGAGGTGATGCGCCTGTTCATCGCCCGCGAGGCGGTGGATCACCACTTCAAGACCGCCTTCGCTCTGGTGGACAAGGAGGCGTCCCGAAAGGACAAGATCTCGGCGCTTGGCCGCGTGATGAAGTTCTATCCGCTCTGGTACCTCGCCCGCTGGTTCGGCAAGGGGGACCTGCCGGTCGCATACAGCGAGTTCGGGAAGCTCGGGCGGCATCTGCGGTGGGCGGAGCGTCACACCAGGCATCTCGGGCGCACCCTCTTCCACGCGATGGCGCGCTTCGGGCCGAAGCTCGAGCGTCGTCAGATGGTGCTCTTCCGCGGCGTGGACATCGGTGCCGACCTGTTCGCGATGACGGCGGTGTGCGTGCGGGCGCGGATGCTCGCCGAGCAGGGGAATACGGAGGCGACGGAGCTGGCGGATCTGTTCTGCCGCGAGGCGCGCCAGCGCATCCGCACGAACTTCCACCGCTTCTACGGGAAGAACGACAGCGCGATCTATCGCGTGTCGCAGCGCGTGCTGGAGGGCCGGCACGCGTGGCTGGAGCAGGGGATCGTGGGAATCATGGAGGAGGCGCCCGTCAAGTCGGTGCGGCCTGCAGCTCGATCCGAGCCCGCGCGGCAGCTCGTGTGAACGGCCGTGAACCGTGAACCGTGAACCGTAAAGGCGTCGGGAAGCGTGAAGGGCACATCGGACTCGGTCCGGTGTGCCCTTCGTCGTCACGGTTCACCGTTCACCGTGCACCGTTCACGTTTACTGCCCACTCGTCCGCAGCGCCTGGCTCTTCAGCGTCTCGTTGGCGTAGATCGCCACCTCGACGCGGCGGTTCTTCTGGCGGCCGGCATCGGTCTCGTTGCTTGCCACCGGCTCCGTCTCGCCCCGGCCGGCGCCGCGCAGGCGCGAGCGGGCCACGCCGCGGCTCACGAGGTAGTTCACTGCCGCTGCCGCGCGACGCTCCGAGAGCGACATGTTGTACGTGTCGCTGCCATTGCTGTCCGTGTGGCCAACGATGATGATGTCGGTGTTCGGATACTTGTCGAGGCTCGACGCCAGCGTGGTGAGATTCTGCTGCGCCGCCGGCGTCAGCACGTCCGAGTCGTACGGAAAGAGCAGTCCCGATTCGAAGGTCACCTGCAGCCCCTCGCCGACGCGCTCCACCACCGCGCCAGGGATCTGCTGCTTGATCTCCTTCGCCTGCTGGTCCATCTGATGCCCGATCACTGCGCCGGCCGCGCCGCCCACAGCGGCGCCAATGATCGCGCCCTTTGCCGTGGAGCCGTTCGCATTGCCGACGACGGCACCAACGGCCGCGCCCGATGCCGCGCCGATGACGGCACCCTTCTCTTTCTGATTGAGGGTTGCGCACGCGCTCGTCGCGGCGAGCGCCGCGAGCGCGGGAAGAGCTCGGATCGTGTGACGATTCATTGTTCGACTGCTCCGTGAAGTGGGTCGCGCGGCGCGATCGTTGGCGCCACGACATGGACCTACCCCACAGAAGCAAGCACGATACCACGCACGGTCGAGACGGCTACTCGCGAAACGCCGTATATCCCTCGTCGGCGATCGCTTCCGTGATCGCATCGACGTTGATGCGCGCGGGATCGTAGCGCACGTCGGCGCTGCCGATCGTGACGTGTGTCACCTCGACGCCCGGCGTCTTACGCAGCCGGCCGTCGACGGCGCGCACGCAGTGCTGACAGGTCATGCCTTCGATGGTCAGATGAAGTTGTTCCATGGATCGGAATTGTGAACCGTATGCACACGTCGGAGTTGCCGGACCGAACCGACTACGCAGACGCTTCAATCGGTGCCGCCGACGCTCGGTGACCGAGCTGCAGCACGATCACCGCCGCCGCGATCAACACGCCACCGGCGAGCGTCCGCGGTCCGAGCGACTGCCCGAGCACCACGTTGCCGAGGAGCGCCGTCCAGAACGGCTCGACGGTGCTGATGATCGCCGTGCGGACAGGGCCGATCTCCGACAGCCCGCGCAGAAATGCCAGGAAGGCGAGAACGGTGCACACGACGGCGAGCATGAACACGGCGAACCAGCCGAGTGGCGCGAAGCGGACCGCGAGGCCGCCCTGTGCCAGCGCGACCACGATGAGAACGATCCCCGCGCCGCCGGCCGCATAGGTCGACGTCACGGAGGGCGGGATGCCGCGTCCGAGGCGATCGATGAGCGGGATGTACACCGCGTACAGCAGCGCCGACGAGAGCGCGAGCAGCACGCCGATCGGGTGCAGCCCACCCGATCCCGGCGTGCCCACCATCACCGCGATTCCCGTCAACGACAACACGAGCGCCGCAGTCCGCCGAGTGGTGAGCGGCTCGGTGCGACGCACGGCGGCGATCGCCGCCACCCACGCCGGATACGTGTAGAACAGGAAGGTCAGCGTGGCCACCGGGATGTAGCGCAGCGCCGAGAGGCTCACGAAGGCGATCGCCGCTTGTCCGCCGCCCAGGAGCACGACCATGGCCCACGCGCGTCGCCCGGGCGCTCGGATCGCCGCGCCGCCGCTCGCGGCCGCCAGCAGCAGCGCCGCCCCGGCATATCGCCACGCGAGCACGTCCACGAGCCGCGCGCCGCTGGTGATCGCGAGCGTGACGAAGGTCGAGATCGACCCGAAGCAGCACGCACTGAACAGGACGAACAGCGTGGCCCGGGAGAATGGGCGCGGCGCGTCGCTCACAGCAGCGTCCCGCGGAGCACGAGCAGGGCGACCGTGAAGTAGATCACGAGCCCGGTCACGTCGACCAGCGTCGCGACGAAGGGGGCCGAGGCGCTCGCAGGATCGAAGCCGAGGCGCTTGAGGAGGAAGGGAAGCATCGAGCCGGTGAGCGAGCCGAAGGTCACCACACCGATCAGGGCGAGCCCCACCGTCGTCGCGACGAGCGTGGAGTGCCCGGTGTAGTCGGCCCACCCGAAATGCGACCAGATCATGATGCGCGTGAAGCCGACCATGCCGAGAATGGTCCCGAGCGCGAGTCCCGACGGGAGCTCGCGCAGCGCGACCCGCCACCAGTCGCGCAGTCGCATCTCACGCAGCGCGATCGAGCGGATGATGAGGGAGGTCGCCTGGGAGCCGGAATTGCCGCCGGAGCTGATGATCAGCGGGATGAACAGCGCCAGCACGGCGGCGCGCTCGATGTCCTTCTCGAACCGACCCATCGCCGTCGCCGTCAGCATCTCCCCGAGAAAGAGCGCGGTCAGCCAGCCCGCCCGCTTGCGCAGCATCCGCCAGAAGCCGATCTGCATGTAGGGCTCGTCGAGCGCCTCCAGACCGCCCAGCTTCTGCACGTCCTCCGTCTGCTCCTCCTGGATCGCGTCGATCACGTCGTCGACGGTGATCACCCCGATCACGTGGTTCGACTCGCTCACTACCGGCACGACGACGAGGTCGTAGTTCGAGATGACGCGCGCCACCTCCTCGCGGTCGGCGAAGGGCGAGACGCTCTGCACCTCGCTCCAGGCGACGTCCGACAGCTTCGCCCCCTCCGGCGCGGCGAGCAGCTCCCGCAGCGAGAGCACCCCAGCCAGCCGCCCATCTGTCTCCGTCGTATAGACGGCGTGCATCGCTTCGCGGCGTCCGCTGCGGGCGATGACGCGCACGCGCCGCAACGCCTCTTCCACGGAGGTGCTCGCCGGCTCGGAGACGAACTCCGTCGTCATCAGGCCGCCGGCGGTGTCGGGCTCGTAGCGGCGGAGCTGCTCCGTCTCGCGGCGCGCCTCCGCCGGCATCTCCTCGACGATGTCCTCGGCGTGCTCCTCGTCGAGCTCCTCGAGGACGTCGGCGCGCTCGTCCGGCGTCATCGCGCTCACGAGCTCCGCCGCCTGCTCCGGGCTCATCGCCTCGAGGAGCTCGGCGCGCACCTCCTCGTCGATGTACTCGAGCACGGCCGCCGCGCGGTCCTTGGGCAGCGTTCGCAGGAATCGCGGGATCTCCGCAAACGGCATCGCCTCGGCCACGTCGGCGAGGTCGGCCGGGTGCAGCTCCTCGGTCTCCGCGGCGATGAGCTCGGGAGACTCGTCGAGCATCGCGAGGATGTCCGGGGCGAGGAGGGCCCCCACGGGCCGCTCCTCGGGATTGTGCGGTGGCGTCATGGCACGTCCTCGACGACGGCGGCGGGCGGCGAGCCCGTCAAAGTAGACGCGCACACCACCGCGGGACAAGACGCGAACACGCGAGCGGGGGTGGTCGCGATCGCGGCCATCCCCCGCTCATCGGGAACCCTGCCTTACATCGGGGGCGCCCCGCCCGGCCGGCCACCCTGCTGCATCCGGCTCCGCATCTCGGCCACGTTCTGGTCGAACTGCGTCTGCTGATCGGGGGTCAGTACGGCGCGGATCTCCGCCAGCTGCTTCTCCATCATGGTCCGCATCTGCGAACGCGCCGCGTCGCGGTCGCCGCCGTTCTGCTCCTGCTGGCGCATCTGATCCATCTGCGCGCGATAGCCGGCTCGGATGCTGTCGACGCGCTGCTGCTGATCGGCGCTGAGCGTGATCCCGCGAAGGAGCGCCTGGTCGGCGCGGCCGAAGCCACCCATCCCACCGCGGCCACCCGGTCCGCGCCCGTCGCGGCCGCTGGCGACGCTGGCGTTCGCTGCGCCGGGCTCGATGGTGGATCCGGCGGTGGTCGAGTTGTGCGAGCACGCCGCGAGCAGCGCGGCGAGCGAGAGAACGGGAACGGGACTGCGAGCCATGAGCCCTCCTGGAGATGAATGCGTCTCCAGGTCTACACCGCGCATCCGCGAACAGTTGGTGCCGCGCCCCGCACTACAAAACCGGCAGCGCTCGTCTCATGTCGCTCGCCGGCGACGCGTCGTACCCCGCCACGGCGATCGCCTCCCGCAGCGCCTCCACCGTGGCCCGCCCGTCGTGCTCGATCTCGGCGGTGCCGATGGCAACGGTCGCCGAGACGATCCCCTCCACTGGGGTGAGCGCAGTGAACACCGCCTGCACGCAGCGCTGACAGCTCATGCCGTCGATCCGGAGTCTCGTGATCATCGGGAGAAATTATACAAATTGAGGTCGGGCGGCGGGCGGCGTGAGGCGTACGGCGTGGGGAATCGGTGGCGGGTGCTGGTTTGGAAACCGCGGCCCGACGGCGGGCGCGGGGCGTCTCTGTCGGAACAGGTGCTGGTGGATTGACCGCGTGAGAAACAGGGGGGCGGTTACCGCCGTCAGCCGCCCTCACCCCACCGACACCAGTCCCGAATCCTCACGCCGTACCCGTCACCCCGCGACGCCGCACGACGAGCCGCACGACAAGTTGACGCTTGCCGCGCAGGCGAGCGAGATTGCTGCCTCGCCCTTCGACCCCTCGACATGCCTTCCGTCGCCTTTCTCGGCCTCGGCGCCATCGGCCGGCCAATGGCCGCGCGACTCGCGCACGCACCCGGCGTGACGCTCACCGTCTGGAACCGCTCGGCCGACAAGGCGCGGACCTTCGGGCGCGAGCATGGCGCGCGCGTCGCCGTCACGCCTGCCGAAGCCGCCGCCGCGGCCGAGGTGGTCATCACCTGCTTTCCCGTCTCGGCCGACGTCGAGTCGCTGCTCGAGGGGACGGACGGACTGCTCGCGGGGATGAAGCAGGCCACCACGCTCGTCGACTGCACCTCGGGCGACCCCACTACGTCCAGACGCATCGCCGCACGCCTCGCCGAGCGTGGGATCGGCTTCCTCGACGCGCCGGTGAGCGGCGGCACGAGTGGGGCGGAGCAGGGCACGCTCACCGTCATGGTCGGCGGCGAGCCGGCGCTGCTGGACCGCGTGCGTCCCGCGCTCGAGCCATTCGCCAGGAAGATCGTCCACTGCGGGGCCGTCGGCGCCGGTGACGCGCTCAAGGCGGTGAACAACGCGCTGCTCGCGGTGCACCTGTGGAGCACCGCCGAAGGGCTCGCGGCACTCACGAAGGCCGGCGTCTCGCCCGCCGTCGCCCTCGACGTCATCAACGCATCGAGCGGGCGCTCGAACGCATCCATGAATCTGTTTCCCGACCGCGTGCTCACGCGCGCCTTCCCTCGCACCTTCCGCCTCGCCCTCCTCGACAAGGACGTCGGCATCGCCGCCGGCGTCGCGCGCGAGCAGAAGGTGCCCACGCCACTGCTGCAGCTCACCGCCGATCTCTTCCGCGTCGCGCACAACGCCCTCGGCGACGAGGTCGATCACGTCGAGGCGGTGAAGGTCGTCGAGCAGTGGGCCGGGAGGGAGATCGCATGACCACCACCGTATCCCCGCGCACCGACGTGCGTCCGCTCGACGCGATCCGCGCCGACTTCCCCGCCCTCGCCCGTCGCGAGCAGGGACAGCCGGTGGCCTACTTCGACGGGCCGGGCGGCACCCAGGTTCCGCGCGCGGTGGCCGAGGCGATGACCGACTACCTCTTCCACCACAACGCCAACACCCACTGGCTGTATCCCACGAGCGCCGAGACCGACGCGCTCCTCGAGCAGGCACGCGCCGTCTTCGCCGACTTCTTCAACGCGACGCCGGCCGACGTCTCGTTCGGCAACAACATGACGACGATCGCCTTCCACCTCGCCCGCGGCCTCGCCCGGGGCTGGCGCGCCGGAGACGAGATCGTCGTGACGGAGCTCGATCATCACGCCAACGTCGCCCCCTGGCGCGCCATTGCGCAGGATCGCGGGCTCGTCGTGCGCACCGTGCCCTTGAATTCCGCGACCTTTCGCAGCGATCCGGTCTCGTTCGGACAGCTGATCGGTCCACGCACCCGGCTCGTCGCGGTCGGCGCGGCGTCGAACGCGCTCGGCACGGTGACCGACGTCGCCGCCGTGTGCGCGAGCGCGCGCGCCGCGGGAGCACTCTCCTTCGTCGACGCGGTGCATTACGCGCCGCACGCCCTCGTCGACGTGGCGGCGATCGGCTGCGACTTTCTCGCCTGCTCGTCGTACAAGTTCTACGGCCCGCACGCCGGAATTCTGTATGGGCGCGCCGGCCTGGTGCAGTCGCTCGACATCCCCAAGCTCGCGCCCGCGCCCGACGCCGCGCCGGAGCGTCTGGAGACGGGGACGCAGAATCACGAAGGGATCGTGGGCGCGGCGGCGGCCGTCGAGTACCTGGCCTCGCTCGCCGAGGGTGAAGGAACTCGCCGGCAACGGCTCGTGCGCGCGTACGAGACGCTCGACGCCCGCGGTCAGGCGCTCACCGCGCGGGTCTGGGATGCGCTGTCGCGCATCGACGGCGTCACGCTGTACGGTCCGCCGCCCGGCACGCCGCGCACGCCGACCGTCTCCTTCACCGTGCGCGGCTACTCCACCGACGACGTGGCGAAGGCGCTCGCGCGCCGCGGCGTGTACGCGTCCAACGGCGACTTCTACGCCGCGACGGTGGCCGAGCGGCTCGGCCGCGGCGCCGACGGGTTCGTGCGCGCCGGCGCGGCATGCTATACGTCGAGCGAGGAGGTGGACCGCCTCGTCGACGGCGTCAGGGAGATCGCGTAGCGGTTACGACTTCTTGCGCGAGACGAGCGTCTTCTCGAGCGCCGGCAGGAAGGGCTCGTACTTCGAGCCCGGGCTCCACAGCACCCAGCCGTCGTAGCCTGCGTCGTACGTCCCCTTCTTCTGCGCTTCCAGCTCGGCCGGTCCGTACGGCGGCTTGCCGAGCGTGAACGCCTGCAGCCAGGGACGGACGTGCTCCGCGTGCTTGATCCCCAGCTTCTCGTCGCGCTGCTTCGCGCGCGTCAGCGAGATGTGCAGCACCTTGTACGGCTCCGCGTTCGGCACGGCGAGCCCGAGGTCGCCCCTCGGGTAGTGCGACGGATACACCATCGGGAGCACGACGTCGACGTTCGGCGAGACGCGCTCCCACCACTGCCCGATCTCGAGCGGCCCACCCACCGTCGTCGTCAGGCCGAAGATGTCCGCCGTCGTGCGCGCGCCGTGCTTGTCGATGCGCGCGTTCGCCTCCTTGAGGAAGGCCGCGAGCGCGTCCGGCTTGCTCTCGCCCTTGTTGCCCGGGAACACCTGCGCCGGCAGCGACTTGTACGGCTCGGGGAAGCGGATGTAATCGAACTGGATCTCGCCGAAGCCCATCTGCGCGAGCTCCTCGGCGATCCCCATGTTGTACGCCCAGATCGACCGGTCGTACGGGTTCACCCAGGCGAGCCCCTTCTTGTCGCGCCATACGCTGCCGTCGGGCTGGCGGATGGTATGGTCCGGGTTCAGCCGCGCGGTGACCGAGTCCTTGAACACCACGAGGCGGGCGATCGGCAGGATCTTGTGGGCGCGCAACGTGTCGAGCAGCGCGGGCAGGTTGCGCACCGTGCCCGACGTCCCCGCGTTCTTCGCCCAGGCGGGATTCGACGGCTTGTAGTTCAACCCGAACTCGTCCTTCATGTCGATGACGAGCGCGTTGATCTCCGTCTGGTCGGCGATCTGGATCAGGCGCGCCATCTTCTTGGCGCTCTGCGCGGCGAAGCGGTTCACGTAGAGCGCGCGGACGACCGGGAACTCCTTGTCGACGTCGATGCGCACAGCGGGCGCGGCGACCGGCGCCGCCGTTGTCGTGTCCGCCGGTGCCGCGACGGTACCACCGCTCGTCGTAGTGGTGGCGGCCGATGCAAGGCGCGCCGTTCCCGAGTCAGTGCCTCCCGCGGAGCCACCCTCGTCGCCCGGTGTCTTGGCGGCGTGTTCCGACACCGCGGTGCAGGCGGCGAAGAGGAGCGCGGCGAGCGGCAGGAGCGCGGGCGATGCGAACGAACGACGAACGGGCACAGGCAGGTCCGGGATGAGGATGACGAAATGTAGCGGCTCCGGAGAGGCAGCAGAGGCACCTTTCGCGCCGCCGGCCGACGGGACGTCCGCTGTATATTCCAGTCACATGCGCTCGTTCCCTTCCATCCCGGGTCGTGCCCTCGTGCTGGCGGTGCTGGCCCTGTCGGCCGGCTGCGAGCGCGCGGCGCCGGCCCCGCCGCCGCCCCCGCCCACAGCGGAGTTCGTCCTCTCGGCGGGCGACTCGTCGTTCTGGGTGACGAGCCTGGCCGGGAAGATCCGCATCCGTGGCGCGCCCCTCGAGCTGGCCGTGGCCGGAGGGCGCTTCTACGAGCTCTACGTCGCCGACGACGATCGCTCCTACGGCGACGCCGTCCTCGTCGGGCAGAAGGTGTACCGTCGGGATCTGGTGACCGGCGACTCGGTTCTCCTCTTCCAGGACACCGTCGTCTCCCGCCTCGCCCGCCTGTACGGCCGCCTTCACCCCGACGACGAGCCCCTCTCGCCGAGCGACGAGCCGAGCGACGAGCCCCTCTGGACAGCGACCTCGACGCTGGCGATCGACGAAGTGGCGGGGCCGTTCGTGTCCTTCAGCCTGCACACCGACGTGGAGCGGGACGACGCGCCCCTCTGGCACACCAGCCGGCGCGGGGTGCTCGACATCCGCACCGGCCGACCGGCCACCCTGGCCGCCGTGACCGGGAAGGCGCAGGCGGACGTCGAGCGCGCGCGCACCCGGGTCCTTCGCTCCACGCTCGACTCGGTGCGCACCAGCCGCGACGAGCGCGGGGAGCGGGCAGCCGCGATGCTCTCCTACTACCGGCTCGATCCGGCGAGCTTCTCCGTGACCACCGTCGACGGCGCGCCGGCCGTCGCGTATGCGCTGCCCGGCGCCGGCGGTGGCGACGCCGGCCACCTCCTCGCGCTCGCGCCGATTCCGATCGGCGAGCCTTCCTGGTGGTCGGAAGCCGCGGCCGGCCTTCCCGTCTCCTCCGCCGACGGCGGACGCGATGTCTGGCGGCACGGGACCTACGAGGTCGTCGTGCGCTACGACTCGCTGAACGGCGCCGGCGAGCTCTCCATCCGCGACAGCACCTCGCGCGAGTGGACCCTCGGCCGCGTGCCGGCTCCGGCGACCCGGATCCTCTGGCTGGACCGCCCGCCCCTCGACTCGGTCTCCCGCCGCGCGCTCGACCGCGCCTTCGACGAGTCGTCGCTCTACGACGAGACGGTGCGCACGGCCTCCTTCCGTGCACCGAGCCGCGCCCGCCGAGGAGCGCGCCACCAGGGGCGTCGCCGGCTTCCGCATCGGGCGGCTCACCGGGCGGTCTCTCGCACCGGGCGCGCATGATGGCAAAGGCCGGCGGGGGCCGAACCCCGCACCCGAAGACGCCGCGGGCCTCCGAAGCCACCGTCGCCGATCTCATGATGCCGCACCAGGCCAACGGGCTCCGCCGCCCGTCGGTGTTCGGCGGCGTGATCATGAGCATGGTCGACCGCTGCGCCGCGTTGAGCGCGATGCGACACAGCGGAGGCCAGTGCACCACGCTGTCGATCGATCGCATCCTGTTCAAGGAGCCGATTCGTGTGGGCGAGCTCGTCGAGGTGCGCTCGCGCGTCGTGCACGTCGGCCGCACCTCGCTTTCCGTGCTCGCCGACGTGTACGCCGAAGCCATCGCCACCGGCGTGCGCCGCCACACCAACGAGTGCTGGCTCACCTTCGTCCACCTCGACGACGACGGGCAGCCCGCTCCGGTCCCTCCGCTGAAGCTCGAGACGCAGGAGGACCGTTTGATGCACGACCTCGCCCAGCGCCGTCGTGAGGCGCTCCTCGCTGAACGGCGCTGAGCGGTCCGGCGCCGTCGATCGCTCCACCCCCCACCGTTAGATTCCGGCATGCAGCTCTTCACCGTCGATCACGCGAATCGCACGCTGCCGCTCGTCCGGCGGATCGTCGAGGACGTCGTGCGCGCGCACGCGCGCTGGCAGGAGGCGGTCATCGAGCTGGATCTCCTGGGCTCCGGCGTGCGTGCCGATCACCCCGACGCCCGCGCCACCGCCCTCGAGCGGGAGATCCAGGCCATCGCGCGCGACATCGACCAGTTCCAGAGCGAGCTCGATGCGCTCGGCATCCAGCTCAAGGACCGGCGGATCGGTCTGATCGACTTTCCGAGCGAGATGGACGGCCGGCGCGTGCTCCTGTGCTGGCGGCTCGGCGAGCCCTCGGTGCAGTACTGGCACGACGAGCAGGGTGGCTACGCCGGCCGCCGTCCCCTTTCCCCGACATTCGTCGGCTGACCTTCCCGCACCGCACCCCATGAAGACCTACACGTCGCCGGATGGCACCACCTGGAGCGTCGTCGTCCAGTCCCCTGGCTCCAGCAACGCGATCGTCCTCTTCCGCCACCCGAACGGCGGGAGCTCGCGGCTCGACCGGTACAACTGGTACATCAGCAACGGGCCGGAATCGCGCAGCGTGACGTCGCGCCTGTCCCCGGACAAGGTGCTCGAGCACCTCAACGCGACCGAGATCGCGGCGCTCTTCCGCCGCTCGATGCCGGTGAGCCGCCCGGACCCGCTCGGGGTCAACGAGCCGGCGACGACCCGCGGGGACTGAGCGCGCGCCGCTAGCCGGTGGCGTCGCGGTACGGGACCTCGATCTCCATCCCGTCCCGCCCGACCACCGTGCGCTCGAACACCTCGCGCGCCTCGCGGCCAAGGTCTGACGCGTCGCGTGAATAGCGGGCGGAGAAGTGCACGAGCACCAGCTCGCGCACCCCGGCGGCTGCGGCCACCGCCGCCGCCTCGCGGGCGGTGGAGTGCCCCGTCTCCACCGCTCGCGCGTCCTCCTCGTCGCCGAAGGTCGCCTCGTGGACCAGCACGTCCGCGCCGCGCGCCGCCTCCACCGTCGCCGCGCACGGCCGGGTGTCGCCGGTGATCACGACCTTCCGTCCCGGGCGCGGCGCCCCCACGAGCACCGAGGGCTCGATCACCCGCCCGTCGGGCAGGGTCACGGCGCGCCCGCGATGGATCTCCCCCCAGAGCGGACCCTCGGGGATCCCCAGCTCGCGTGCGTGCTCCGGATTGAAACGCCCCTTCCGGTCCTGCTCCACGAGCGAGTAGCCGAGCGACCGCGAGCCGCGGTGATCAACGGCAAACGGCACGATCGCGTACTCCTTTCGTTCGACGCGGACGCCGGGCTCCAGCTCGGAGATCTCCACCGGAAAGGAGATGCGATCCATCCCGAACTCCTCGGCGCGCTTGAGCGTGCGCGCGCCGCCACGCGGACCCCAGAGGCGCAGCGGCTCGGTGCGGCCCTGCAGCGCCATGGTCCGCAGCAGCCCGATCACCCCGATGACATGGTCGGCGTGAAAGTGGGTGAAGAAGATGTCCTCGAGGCCGAACGACACGCCGTAGCGCATCATCTGCCGCTGCGTCCCTTCGCCGCAATCGAACAGCAGCGTCTCCCCCTCGCGCACGACGGCGAGCGACGCGACATTCCGCTCCACGGTGGGGCGCGAGGCGGAGGTGCCGAGCAGGCGAATGGCGAGCGACATGGCGGGGGAATATACTCGCCGCAGCGTGCGCGGATCACGTAATTGCTCAGGAAGGCCGTGGAGCGTGGTTATCCACGTTCAGTCGCAATCACGACGCGAAAGCAGTAACGTCTCGCGAGTTGCACACACATGGGTCCGCAGTTTGCATTGGGAAGCCGATCGTGTCGCGGCCCCGCGGGGCCGAGCGGATGGCGCAGCGCCGTGACGATGCGGTGGCGCCGCACCGGGCAGGGGCTCAACACTTCCAGGAGGAGCAGTAATGGCGACCAGACCGAATAGCGAAGAGCGCGGCTTCGCGGCCGACCGGGAACGGCAGCGCGAAGTCTCCAACGAAAGTGGACGTGGCGCGCGTTCTTCCAACGTCGAGAGCGGCGAGGACTCCTCGGGGAACGGCGCGGCACGCACGCGGAGCAACCGCGGGTTCGCGTCGATGGATCGGAGCAAGCAGCGGGAGATCGCGAGCAAGGGCGGACGCGCTGCGCACCAGAAGGGAACGGCGCACGAGTTCGACTCGAGCGAGGCCCGCGCGGCCGGTCGCAAGGGCGGCGTGACCGTCAGCCGCAACCGCGAGCACATGGCCGCGATCGGCCGGCGTGGCGGCGAGGCGCGTGGCGCCAATCGCGCCGCACGGCTCCAGCAGAACGTCGAAGGGGCCGCGGAGGCCTCGACGAGCAATCAGTCCGGCGCGCAGCGCTTCCAGGGCGATCGGGAAGTCGGCGTGGGCAGCAACGGCGCGCAGGGGCAGAACGCCGGCGGTCAGGGCACCGCGCGGCAGAGCGGCAACTCCCTCGGCGGCGAGCGCAGCACCGGCAGCGCGAGCGCCGAGCGCAACGTCGAGCGCCCGTAACACCAGCGGACGGACGGCGCCGGGCGGCCCGGCGCTCTGACGTCCTGCTCAGCACAGCGTGAGACACTGGGAATGGCGTGCGCCGCCATTCTCGGTGTCTTTTTGTTTGGGTCCCCAACCGATCGCCACCTCCCGGGCTTCCCTCATGCTGCTTCTGCTCTTCACCGCACTCGCGCAGGCCGTTCCTGTCGACACGATCCCCGCGTCGGCCGGAGCGCAGGATCCGGCGTGGGCCGCCGATGGCCGCCTCGCGTTGGCGGTCCGCGGCGACATCTGGGTGCGGCGCCCCGGGAGCGCAGGCGACGCGTGGGTCCGGATCACCCGGGGGCCGGCGTGGGATCGCCAGCCGGCATGGAGCGCCGACGGCACGTCGCTCGTCTTCACCTCCACCGCCTCGGGCCAGCCGCAGCTCTGGCGCGTTCGCGTCGGCGCGGCCGGCGCGACCGCGGCGCCGGAGCGCGTCACCACGTCGCGCGAGCCGGAGAGCGATCCCGCGCTCGCGCCGGACGGCACGCTCGCCTTCGCCCGGGGACAGGGCCCGCTCGCACGCCTCTGGCTCCGACGTCCCGACGGGAGCGAGCGACGCCTCACCACGCGAGATGCCGGCGCCGAGCGTTGGCCCGCCTGGTCACCCGATGGTGCGCGCCTCGCGTACAGCGCGGTGAGCGAGGGACGCACGCGGTTGCGGCTGTACTACCTCGCCGGCGACTCGAGTCGGGTGATCGTCGAGGATCGCAAGGCGGAACATGCGGCGTGGTCGCCGCGCGGCGACCGGATCGCCTTTGTGACGCGGACCACACCCTCCGGGGTGTGGGTCACGACGCCGGACGCGCGCTACGTGAACTTCGTCAGTGGCCGCCGCGCGGCGCCCGCCTGGTCGCCGGACGGACGACAGCTCGCCCTCGTCGAGGTTCCCCCCGCCGACGTCGGATACAACGGCGATCCCGATCGCGTGGGCGACCGCGAGCTGCGCGATCGGTTGTCGGCGCTGGGGCGACTCTGGCTCGTCGACGCCCCGGTCGCTCCCGACAGCGGCGCGCCGGCCACCGCGCTCGCGTCGCCTGACCGCGCGGCGGCGAACGCGGAAACCTTTGCGTCGTTCACGGCGCTCGTCGACAGCCTGTACTTCGCGCACGATGCCGCGCGACACGCGCAGTGGATCGCGGTGCGCGATCGGTTCGCCCCACGCGCCGCCGCCGCGCGCGACGACGACGCGCTGGCCGGCGTGCTGCACGAGATGGTGCGCGCGCGACCGACGCTGCGCGCGCCGGCGACGGGACGGGCCGCCGTCTCCAGCGCGCATCCCGTCGCCACCGCGGCGGGACTCGACGTCCTCCGTCGCGGTGGCAACGTCGTCGATGCCGCGGTGGCGGTGTCGTTCGCGCTCGGCGTCGTGGAACCCGACGCGAGCGGCATCGGCGGATACGGCCAGATGATCGTGCGGCTCGCGACGATGGACCGTCCCGCCGTGGTGGAGTTCATGGCGCGTGCCCCGGAAGAGGCGACGCTCGCCAACGCTGCCCTCACGCGCCGCGGCACCTACCCCGACGACGGGCCGGTGCTCGTGAACGTGCCGGGCACCGTCGCCGGGATGGAGCTGGCGTTCAAGCGCTATGGCAGCGGGAAGGTGAAGTGGGCCGATCTCCTGCAGCCGGCCATTCGCGCCGCGGAGCAGGGCTACGTGGTGACCGAGGGGCTGGCCACGACGCTCGCCACCGAGCGAGCGCACTTTCTCAAGTACCCCGGCAGCCGCGCGCTCTTCTTCCCGCACGGTGAGCCGCTGCGGGCCGGCGACACGCTGCGCAACGCGGATCTCGCGCGGACCCTTCGCGCGATCGCGGACAGCGGGGCGGCAGCGCTCTATACCGGCGACGTCGGCCGTCGGATGGTGAGCGATCTGCGGGGCCTCGGCAACGCCATTCGTCCCGCCGATCTCGCCCGCTACTTCGCCGTGGAGCGGGAACCGATGTCGGGCACCTACCGCGGCTACGACGTCTACTCCAGCGCGCCCCCCGTCTCCGGCGGCGCCACCCTCGTGGCGCAGCTCAACCAGCTGGAGCTCCACCCCGCGCCGCGCCTCTACACCGAGGATGCGCCGACGCTGCATGCCATGCTCGAGTCGTGGAAGCTCGTTCCATCGACGCGGGGGCGCATCGCCGATCCGGGACTCTGGCCGGTGCGCGTCGACGCGTACCTGAGCAAGGATTCCGCGCGGGTGCGCTGGCGCTGCTTCGACCCGCGTCGCGCGTTGACGCCGGACGACGTTCGCGGCGACAGCCTGCCCTGCGCAAAGGCGCCGGGCCGGAGCGCGAGCGCCGCCGAAGGCGGCGATGAGGACTGCGAGGGCGTGGCCGCGAGCATCACCGACAGCGCCGCGCCGCGCCTCTGCCATCGTGCCGGCACGACGTCGTTCACCGTCGCCGACGCCGACGGAAACGTCGTGTCGGTCACCCAGACCCTCGGCACCTGGGGCGGCAACTTCTACGTGACGCCGGGGCTCGGCTTTCTCTACAACGACAAGCTCACCTCCTACGCCACTGACCCGGACGAGTATGGGGCCCGCCTGCCGAACGCGCGCCATGGCAGCACGCTGGCGCCCACCATCGTGCTCCGTGGCCAGGGGCGCTCGCGACGTCCCGTGCTCGCCGCCGGCGCGGCGGGCAATGCCTGGATCACCTCCGCCGTCTACTCGATCGTGACCGGCGTGCTCGACGACGGCCTCGACGCGCAGCGCGCCATCGAGCTGCCACGCTTCCTGCCGGGCCAGCAGCGCGGCGAGCGTCGACGCGAGTACGTCGTGCAGGTGGAGGCGGGCATCGCGCCGAGCGTGATGCGTCAGCTCGAAGGGATGGGCCACCTGTTCCAGCGCATCTCGCTCGCCGGCGAGGTGCGCATGGGCTACGCCTCCGCGATCACCTTCGGCGATCGCACCGTCACCGCCGGCGCGGATCCACGCCGCGCCGGGGAGGCCGGTGCCATCGGCTGCGCCGGCGACGACGGCTCCGGCTGTCGGCGCTGAACCTACCTGTCATCCCGACACCGCTCGCTGCGCTCGCTCCTGCGGGATGACAGGTCGATCAACTGAACGAACCGGGCCCGTCGACGATCGCGCGCCACCGCAGGTCGTCGATGTTGCCGCCGCTCACCACCACGACGGCGGGAGTGGCGAGTGCGGAGATCCGGTCGTGGAGAAGCGCCGCAACCCCGACGGCACCGGAGCCCTCCACCCGCATGTCGTGCTCGTGCGACAGCCAGGCGATCGCCGCGGCGATCTCCTGCTCCGTGACCGTCGCGATGTCGTCGAGCGCGGCACGGCCGTTCTCGAAGCCCTCGTCGTCGATCTGGCCGGCGAGACCATCGGCGAGCGTCGGCGGCACCGGTACATCCACCCGGCGGCCGGCTGCCAGCGACGCCGCCATCGCGTTCGTCTTCGCGCTCTGGACGCCCACGATCCGCACACCGGGTGCGACCGCGCGCAGCAGACCCGCGATCCCGCCCACCAGACCTCCGCCACCCACCGGCACGACCACCGTCGCCACACTCGGCAGCTCCTCGAGGATCTCCAGGCCCACGGTGCCCTGGCCGGCCAGCAGCGCATCGCCGGCGCATGGATTGACGAACGCCATTCCATGCTCGCGCGCGTACCCCTCGGCCACCTGGTGCGCCGCGTCGTAGTCCGGCTGCGATGCGTCGACCTCGGCGCCGAGCGACGCGATCCCGTCCCGCTTGACCGTGGGCGCGGTCGCCGGCACGAACACCTTCACGCACACGCCGAGCCGCTGCGCCGCCCACGCGAGCCCGAGCCCGTGGTTGCCGGCCGAGGACGCGACGACTCCACGCGACCTGACCTCGGGGGCCAGCGCGGCGAGCGCGTTGTATGCGCCGCGCACCTTGAAGGATCCGGTGCGTTGGCGTTGCTCACACTTGAGGAAGACGTCGCCCCCCGTGCGCGCGGAGAGCGCGGCGGAGGGCACCAGCGGGGTACGCTCCACGACGCCGCGAAGGCGATGCGCCGCGGCGAGGACTTCGGTGGCGGAGGGCAGCATGGGCGTAAGCTATCACGCCAGCGCCAGCTCGCCCTCCTTTGCGCCGTTCCACCGGCCGAGATAGCCGGCCACGTCGTACTTCGTGTGGGCCCGCGCGAGCGACATCGGTCGGATCGTGCCCCACACCGGTCGGGAGGCAAAGGGCCGGTCGAACTTGCCGAAGCACCACTGGATGCCGGCAAAGCTGTTCGGGTCCCGACCGTCGAGCGCGTATTTGTTGTTCAGGTGCAGCAGCCAGGTGAGCGCCTGCTCGTACGTCTCGGTCCAGGTGATCACCGATTTGCCCCACAGCATCCGCACCACGTTGTGCATCTGTCCCGTCTGCACCAGCTCGCGCTGGCCGGCGTTCCAGATCGGGTCGTGGGTCGCTGCGTCCTCGAGCTCCTCGAGCGTGTAGGTGGTCTCCCGCTCGTCATCGGCATGGGCGCGCATCGAGCGGTGCACCCAGTCCGGCAGGGCAGTGAGGGACCCGTGGCCGGCGTTGCGCAGGCAGAAGTTCAGCGAGAGCTCGCGCCACGTGAGCATCTCGTTCAGGAATGCCTCGGCCTGTTCGGCCGACGCGCTCCGTCGTACTGCGCTCACTACCTCCATGGGCGAGATCATGCCGTTGTGGAGATAGGGCGAGAGCCGGCTCGACCCGCCGTCGTCGGACGGGTGCCGGCGACGCTCGGCGTAATCGCGCAGGCCATCCTCGACGAAGCCATGCAGCCGCGCGCGCGCGGGCGCGAGCCCACCACGCGCGGCCACCGGTCCCACCTCGTGGTCGATCTCGCAACGCGCCACCTCGGCGGCGATGTCGCAGTGCGCCAGGTCGAGCCAGTCCACGTTCAGCGATGCGAGCAGGGCGGCCGGCATCGCGCGCTTCGGCGCCCGGTCGTCCACCGGCTCGAGCGCCAGGTCCAGCAGCTTGGCGAGCTTGGGACGAATCGTGCGGGCCGCGTATTCCTCCTTGTGGAAGGAGGCCGCCGGCACGACGCCGACGGAATCGACCGCCAGCACCCGGCAGTTCACGCGGTCGGCGAGACGCTGCGATCGCTCGGACACCCCGCCCGTGGGAAACAGATCGGTCACGACGAGCGCCGCACGCGACGCGAGGCGATCGAGCACCCGAGCGTCGTCATCGAGACGTCGACGGACCGTGAAGCGATAGGTCAGTCCCAGCGAGTCGGCGCGACGCGCGATCTCCCGGGCGCCCTGCATGACGAAGGTGTGGAAGCGCGCCGACGCATACGTGGAGCTAGGCTCGAGCCCCTGATGGATGAGCAGCGGCTTGCCCACCCGATCGGCTTCGATCGTCGCCAGGCGGAGCGCCCAATTGTCCTCGAGGCGCTGGGTGCTCTGCATCCAGTAGAGGACGAACTCGCCCTCCGGCTGGAGCCGCTTCTCGTTGAGTGGCAGCGCGCGCAACGAGAGCTGGTCGCGCACGTACGGTGAGCCGAGCGGATGCTTCATCTGCTGTCGTCGAGGGGGAAGATGGCTGCTCGGCCCGCACCTTTTTGCGCGCGTGTTACCTCTCGCGCGCTGCGCCGTCTAGTTGACAGCGTGGGGTGGCCGGCTAGATTTCTGTCGGTGACGGCGGCCCCGCACGGTTGCGGGGCTTTTGCCGTCTGGCACCTGGATTGCGCGGAGAGAGCCATCGCTCCACGAGCCAGCGCCGACGCGGGGCTGTAGCTCAGCTGGGAGAGCGCTGCAATCGCACTGCAGAGGTCAGGGGTTCGATCCCCCTCAGCTCCATCGATGTTGTAGACGATTGGCCCGGTTCTCGCCAATCCAGGTATTTGCCCGCCGCCGTTCGGTAGGACGGAGAGTTCCAATGACGGTGTGCGTGGCAAGACCGGATGGCTCGGCCAGTCGGAGACACATATGACGCCGCGATGCCTCGTGCTCGCGGCGTTTTTACTTTGCGGCCGTCGCGTGTGAGATCGATGCGTCGTGCAGAGAAAGGCAGCCACCGACTCCCCCGCGAGATCGAGGTCCGAATGAGAGGACCGATGTCGGCATCGCCAGCCGTCACCGCACACCGCCCGCACTGCCCCACCGACTGGCGACACCGGACATCAGGCCCTTCTGTTGGCTCGCCAGCCCCACGGGTAGGTTGTGGACTTGATGGCCGCTCGCCGACTGTGACCTCCACGGTGGACTGCATCATGCGCGCCACTGTGGTCAGAAAAAATGTAGCAGAGCACCATTCTTAGACAAATCTGAGACAACAGATGCGATCAGGCGGCCGCAGCGCACCATGAAGGCGGAGTTGAGCGAGCTCGTCGATATGTTGCGGGGCCGAGTGCTCCGGGCGCTCCAGGCGTCGACGCTCGCCTTTGGTGATCGTCTGCCGAGCGCTCGAGATCTTGCTCAGGAGCTCGAGCTCGACCACCGGCTGGTGCTCGCGGCGTATCGGGCCCTCGCCGACGAGGGGTTGGTCGAGCTCCGTCAGCGCGGCGGGATCTACGTCGCCTCGAGGCCCGCGAGCGCGGCAGGCGTGCCGCCTCTTCCGGCCACCTGGTTCGCCGAAGTGCTCGCGCAGGGGCTGACCCGGGAGATTCCCGCGACCGAGCTGGGCGAATGGTTGCGCCGCTGCACCGAGACGCTGCGCCTACGGGTCGCGGTGGTGGCGTCGACCAGCGATCAAGGTGCCGGGCTCTGCCGCGAGCTCGCCGACGATTTCGGGTTCGACACGGACTGCATCCCCCCCGAGGAGCTCCGCGGCGCCGACCGACCCCCACTCGGCGTGCGGAGAGCCGATCTCATCGTTACGACGCGTGCGCATGCGGAGTGGGTTCGCGCCCTTGGTGCGGAGCTTCGCAAGGATGTCTACGTCGTCGAGGTCCGCCCCGATCTGGTGCGCGGGGAGTGGTCACTCCTCTTTCGGCGACCGGTGTACGCGGTCGTGGCGGACGTCGAGTTCGGCGAGATGCTCCGGCAGTTCTTCGCCGAGGTTCCGGGGTCGTCGAACCTGCGGATCCTCGTGCTCGGGCGCGACGATCTCGAGGCCATTCCCGATGATGCGCCGACCTACGTCACCCAGCAGGCGCGCGCACAGCTGGGGGGCATCACCATCCGGGGGCGAATCCTTCCCGCGGCACGCACCATCTCGCCCGCGTCGGCGCGGGCGCTGCTGGAGTTCGTCGTGCGCTCCAACATCGAAGCGCTCCAGCGCGGCTCCTGAGCGACGCTCGGGTCAGTCGTCGGCGCGGAGCCAGCTGACGAGGAAGGGAGCGACCTCGCGAAGGACACTCAGCTCGCTGGCGGGCATGATCCTCGGTCGTCCATCGAAGTGACAGAGCGTTCCGAGCACGTTGCCGCCAGGCAGGCGCACGGGGACGCCGGCGTACGACTGCACCGAATCACGCGCCGGATGCGCGTACAGGCGCACCTCGGCGGGGGCGTCGCTCACCCGGAAGGCCCGCCCACGCTCGTACACGATGGAGCAGTAGGTGTCGGTCAATGCGCACACCGCCCCCGCGATGCTCAGTGTCGGGTTCTCGCGATCGTAGAGCGCGATGTTCAGCAGCTGCGGCGGCGCGACCCGATACAGCCCGGTGAAGCGGAAGCGGGTGCGCTCGTTCAGCATCGCCAGAGCTGCGGCAAGCCCGCCGCACCGGAGCTGCGCCTCGAAGGCGTTCCGGACGGCGAGAATGGAGTCGGCGCCGACGCGGGCAGCGTTCGCGCTGGCAATGGGCATCGATTGTGGCGTCGGCACGAGCTCCTCCGGGTCCTGACCGCGGTCGTCCCGGAGGAATGAGAGCAACGGGCGCGCCATGGCGCGGATCCAGCCCTTACTGGCCCCCCAGCGCCGCGCGGGCGTCGTCGCGGAGGGAATGGAAGAGCTCGTGAAGCCAGGCGTTTTCTTCGCGCTGGACCGGCCCGCCGAAGTCGTCCATGGCGGTGCCGCTGAGCGAGTTGAGGAAGTTGAGGATCGAGCTTTCCTGGACGGGCAGCCTCGAGTGGCGCAGCAGCACCGTGGGGGCGCCGGCATTCCCCGCGCGGACGCCGATGCGGAAGAAGGAGCCCTCACCCGCGAAGGGCCGGCGGAGCGGCGCGCGCAGCAGGCGGGCGGTGATCAGCGGCAGCTCCCATTGCGGCTCGCGACGCGCGAGCACCGTCCAGTCGCGCTCCTCGTCTCCCCGCGCTGCGCTGGTGAAATCCATGACGAGGTTGTGGAACCCCACGTGAAAGATCTTGATCTTCACGTTGAAGTCGACGCGCAGCTGGAGCGAATCGGGCAGGGCGCGCGCCGGACCGGACAGCGGCACGAGCTTGCCGTGCTGCGTGCGCACGCGGAGCACGACGATCCGGTCGCGCTGTGAGGCTTCGAGAAAGGGCACGCCACCGCGGTCGGTGAGCACGAAGCGATAGCGAGCCGGGTCCAGGTACTTGTGCACGTAGTCGGCGAGCGCCGGATAGCTGCGTCGCAGGTTGTCCGAGCGCAGCGACGCGCCGAGCGTCGTGAGCGTGGTGCCGTCGGCCAGCTCGACGGGACGGAGGGAGTCGAGGGTGAAGACGGTGCCCAGCGCCGCCGAGCTCCGTGGCGAGACGGCGGCCAGCTCGGCGCGGAGATCCGTTTCGGTGTGGCCTTCGCCGGCGGAGAGCATCCGCGCGACGAGCGTCGCGACGTCCGTCGGCCGGATGCTGCCGAGGGCGAAGTCCACCGTGGTGTCCCACCGGTACTCGCCGTCGCCGAGCCGCGAGAGTGTGGTGACGTGGCGCGCGTCGGCGGGGCGCGCCGGGGCGGGTGGGCCGCTGCGAGACGTGAGGGTGTAGTGGCCGTCGACGAAGGAGCCGGCCGTCTCGAGGATGCGGACGTCGCCGGACACGCCGGTCCAGACCGCGGAGTCGTCGTACACGCGCGATGGCGCGAGAGCGCCGCGCATGATGCGAACGCGCGAGTACTCGTACTTCGGGTTGCGCGTGATGTCGACGTGTCGGTCGGCGAGCGCGCCGAAGAGCTGGTCGGCCGCGGCCCGCGCGTGGGCGCCCGCGCCGAGCGCCGTGTAGCCGTCGCGGCAGCCGACGAGTGACAGGGGCGCGAGCGCAAGGACGGCGGCGCAAAGGAGGCGAGCGGGGACGGCCGCGTACATGGTCGCGCGGGCGCGGTAGGCGTGGGTGGGCAGGACGAGCTCCGGGAGGACGACGGCGAGGGCTGAGCGGGGCGCGGAGGGGTTGAAGGGACTTCCTCCCCGGGCTATTTTACACGGGTTCCGCCTGATGGGCAGAGGAGCGCAACCATTTGGCGGATTTTGGTGCCCCTTGGTGTAACTGGCAACACGCCTGACTCTGGATCAGGAGAGTCCTGGTTCGATCCCAGGAGGGGCAATGAGAGACCCGGTCGGCTCCGCGGAGCCGACCGGGTCTTTTCGTTCCGCCACAGGGACCGCGCGCGAATGTTGCAACGGTGTCGCCCGCACCTCTCACGGACGTACTGACATGCAGCATGTGCACGACGGACAGTGCGGGCTCTGCGCCCACTTCGGCGAGACGCACGAACAGGCAGCACAGCTTCTCGAGATCCGGCGCCATCACGAAGCTCCGGAAGAGCTGCTCGACGACTGTGGCCACCCGCGCCACGCGTCGCTCCACCTCAAGGTGACGCCGATCAGCGGCTGCGACGGCTTCGAGCCAGCGCGCGTCTAGCCCTCGTCGGAGGCGCGGCCCCGTCACCGCGCCCGCTGAGCGCGCGCGCTATTCGGGACGGAACTGTTCGGTCACGCTCTCCGGGTGCGGCGTCTGGCCCCACCCGGGGAGGCTGAGCCGCGAGGCCGCGATGTAGGCTTCTCCATCCGCATCGAACTTCGCGCGACACTCGACCGAGCAGAGGTAGTACGTAACGCCGGCGTGCTCGCGCGAGAACGGCGCCTGAGTGGCTCTGATCGTCATCCCGCAGACGGGATCGATCACGTGGGGAGTCGTGCTCATGGCAGTGGTGACGGCAGGATACGAGGGTCCTGGCGGGGGCGACGCCGTCGTCGCCCCACGCCGGTGGAGCGTCACTGCTCGATCTCGTCCTTCGCCGAGATCTTGTCGGTGTTGTTCTTGAGCGGCCCATATCCGGCCCGCCCCGGATGGTCGGTGATCTGGACGAGTGCATCACCGAAGTTGTTCGCGTAGTTGCTCTCGGCGAACTGGTGGCACAGGCCGGTCGCCGGGTCCTTGACGCGGGGACAGTTCCCCTTCTTGTCAGGCTCGTACGCCGGGTTGACCTCGACCTGGATGTGATAGACACCTGGTGGCACCACCGGTTGCCCGTCTCCGCCGTCGAGCACGAAGTACTGCCCGCCGAGCTTGAAGACATAGGTGTCCGCCCAGCCGTCGCTGATCCCCTGAAAGCCGTCGCGCGTCAGGTTGCCGCAGCTGCGATAGTTCCAGGTCCCGTCGCCGGAGTTCACGTTGTACGGGTCGGTGTCGAGCATGCAGAAGCCGCGCTTCGCCGCCTTCCACACGCGCCCGTCCTCGCCGACGAGCTTGTACGACGCATAGTGCTGGAAGTGGAAGTGCCCGTGGCAGCTCGCGAACTCGAAGAGTCCGTCCTGGTCGGCGAAGCTGCCGTCTCCGTTCGGGTCCATGTGCTTGAGCGGGCTTCCGACGAAGACGTCGGCGTTGCCGACGTTCGGCGTCGTCACGGTGAACCGCAGAATGTTGTGCGTCCCTGGCGTGACGCCCCCCTCGATCACGCTGCAGAAGTCAGCGGGAAGGTCCTCCACGCGGTTCACCCAGTTCTGTTGGGTGGCCTTGCTGTCGACGATGAGATCCGGGAGTCCGACGGTGTCGACGGCGTTCTGGGTGAAGGCGGGGCGACTCGTGGGCCCAGCGGGCCCGGTTCGGGACGAGTCGGCGCAGGCGACGACGAGCAGGAGTGCAGCGGGAAGGGTGAGAAAGCGCATGAAGACCTCTGGCTGGGCGGGGGGTTCAGCAGGGTCCGGAAGGCTGCGTCGCCTTGGGGACGACACGGAGCTCGCGGCTCCGCGGGCCATGAGCATGCACCTTCAGAATGCAGGCGGCAAGGCGGGGTCGGTTCAGGCCCATGACCCGCCCCCATACCACCAGCAGCTCTCCGCGAGCGGGGGCCGATCGTCCTATGAGGGCAGGTCCCGCGGGGAGATGCTGCCATCCGAGACGCCAAACAGCGCCGACAGGCGGTTGGCGACGCGTCGCAGACTGCGACAAAGGGTCGCAATTTGCGAGCGGGTAAACGCGACGTAAGTCGTTGTGGCCAGTGGGTTTAGACCCGTGATTCATCGCACAGAAGCGGCTGAGCGGATGTCCCATATTGTCCCCGCAGGACCCGGGATTTCTGCCCCGAACAACAGGAGAACGCTATGCGTGCCCCGATAGTCATTCTGGCGCTGGTCGCCTCCCCGCTGATCGCCGACGTCTCGGCGCAGGGGAACTCGAACAAGGCGAAGCCCAACAAGAAGGACGAGTGCCTCATGCCTGGCCTGCGGAAGGGCCATGAGGCGGTGGACTGGCTGCTGAAGCACTTCGACGGAAAGAATTGCGCCCCGGCTCCGGCTCCGGCGCCGACGCCGATTCCGGCGCCGACCCCGACGCCGACCCAGACCCCTGACCCGACGCCGGCCCCGGCACCGGCCCCCGCGCCGGCCCCGGCGCCTTCCGGCCCGCTCGGCTCGATCTCGGGTATCGTGTTCGACGACAACGATTGGAGCGGCATGCCGGACCCCGGCGAGGTTCGCCTGTCGGGCTGGACGGTGCAGCTGTTCTCGAACGGCATCGTCGTGAAGTCCACCACGACGAACGCCAACGGCGAGTACTCGTTCAGCGACGTTCCGGCGGGCAACTACATGCTCTGCACCGTGGTGCAGGCCGGCTACAAGGAGATCCCCGGACAGGGCGACGTCGACTGCGCGACCGGTCGCGGCTACAACGTGTCGATCGACGTCGGTATCGTGCTGTGGGAAGGGCTGATGTTCCGCTACAACGCGATCCCTTGATCGCATAAGTAGTTGGCACTGAACGCTCGAAGGGCTCCGGCGATCCGCCGGGGCCCTTCGTGCATCGGCCCCTCGTGCGCCCGTGAACCGTACCGCCCTGTTCGGAACGGACCTTGCCGACCCTTCCACCATTTTCCGGTGCCCTTCCGTGCACCGGTCGCTCACTCGTCCGCGGTGACTTCGTGCCGGCCAGAACGTTCGAGGACTCGGCGGGAACGGTGTGGGAGGTGTTCGAGGTCCAGCGCTCGTCACACAAGGCACAGGCGGTGACGGCTGGTCTCGAGCGCGGGTGGCTGGCGTTCATCTCGAGCGACCAGAAGCGCCGCCTCGCGCCCTATCCCACCGACTGGCGCACGGCCGACGACGCCGAGCTCGAGCGCCTGTGCGGCACCGCTCGCGCGGCGCGCCCGACTGGCTTTCCCCTGGAGTCGCATCCGTCCGAAGGGAGCGGCGCCGACGGCGCGCCCCGCGCACGCGTGCCGCGCATTCGTCCGGCACGCACGGCCATGCCGGCAACGCAGGAAACGGCGGCATCGCCGGCACCGTCGGCATCGACCGACTTCGGCGACCTGCCGATCGCGATCTCGGCCAGCAGCGAGGATTCCGTGGAAGACACCGTCCGCGCCTTCGCCCACCAGGCGCGGGCGCGCGGGCTGCCCGCCATCGAGGCGATGGTGCGGCTCAAGACGTTGCTCACCCGCGTCTACACGGAACCTCGTTCGCCCGCACGCGACCTGCACTCGGTGCGGCGCTGGTTCGTGGAGGCCTACTACTTCGAGCGGAACATCGAGTCGGGGCAGGAAGCGCCGGATCAGTCGCGGTAGGGCGAGTCGTGGTAGGGTGACTCGCCGTCGTCCGGCAGCAGATCGTCGAAGGAGTCCTTCACGCGTGGCCCCGCACCGTTCGAGGGCACCAGCCCGCGCACGAGATCCACGAGCATGGGGCTCAGATGCGCGCCATACCGCAGCAGCACGGCGGCGCGCTCGCGCTTGCGCAGCAGGAAGGCCAGGATCGGCATGTCCGCCTTCGCGCCGTTGCAGTCCTCACAGGCGAGCACCAGGTTGTCGCGCCGATCGTAGGCGGTCTGCCCGCGCCGAGGCGTCACGTGGTCGAGCGTGACGCTGCCCGGCGTGACGCGCCGGCCGCAGTACGCGCACACCGGCCCATGCTGCGCGATCAGCCACCGCTTGGTCTCGGCGTACGCGGTGCGGCTCGTCGACGAAGAGGTCAGCTGCGGCGTCGCCGTGCCGCGTCCACGGCGGCGCGCGGGTCGTTTTTTTCGTGGTGTCGTCACGTCGTCGAAAGCGGGAATCCCGGTCGTGTGCCAGCGATGAAATCTACATCCGGCACCCTTCTCCCGTTCTGCGGGGTACAGCACGGCGGCCGGCCAGCGACGCGCGTGACGGAGTGGCGTCGCGGAAGGTTCGGCAGTAGTCTCAGAGAGTGGGGCTGCGGCCTCGTCCTCATCACCCGGCGCGACGGAGCGTGGGCGTGCGGATCATCCCGGTCGTCATAGTCGCGGCGCTTGCCGCGTCGGCGTGCCATCGTGGCGCCTCGTCACCGGGGAGCTCCTTCGCTGGCGCGTCGCTGCTCACGCCGCTCTCCGAGGCGGAAGAGGCGCACGACGCACTGCTCCGCGCGGACCTTGGCCGGGCCGACTCCGTGACCCGTCTCGGCTTCGCCTCCGGCTTCGCGAGCAATTTCGCGACGGACGTGGTCTACCTCCGAGGTGGGCTGCCGATCGTGCGCGGCCGCGATGCGGCGACGACGATCGTGCGGGCGGAATCACTGGCCGCCGGGACCGCGGTACGCTGGCAGCCGGTCCGGGCGGAGGCCAGCGCCGACGGACGCAGCGGCTACAGCTACGGGTACACGATCCTGAGCATGCCTGCCGCGGCGGGCGCGACGCCGGCGATTCGCGTCGACCGCTACATCTCCTTCTGGCGCCGGGACAGCACGGCGTGGCGCATCGCTGCGTACGCGGAGACGTACGGCGCGCCGCCGCCGCCGCTCGCGCTGCCGGTGGCGGCAGCGGGCGCGGCGGTCAGCGACCTGCCGATGCTGCGCACGCGTGGACCGCTCGAGCAGGTCCGTGCCGCCGACACGGCGTTCTCGGCGTTGGCACAGCGCGTCGGAACCGGCCGCGCCTTCGGCGACTTCGCGGCCGAGAACGCGCAGATCTTCTCCACGCCCGGTGAGTTCATCACGGGGCCGAACGCGATCAGCGAATCGTTCGGCCCCTCGGGATCGAGCGGCGCGCTCGTCTGGCATCCAGTGGCCGGCGGCGTTGCCGAATCCGGCGATCTCGGATTTACCGTCGGCAACGCCGTCTTCACCGGACTGCGCGAGGACGGAGGGCAGGTGGTCCGCTACTCGAAGTATCTCACGGTGTGGAAGAAGCAGCACGACGGTCGCTGGCGCTACGTGGTAGATGGCGGAAGCGCACGCCCGAACCAGTAGGCGCGCACGTCGTCGTAATGAAGCGATACGGCGTCGTCACGCGCCGATACGCGCCGGCATCGCACGTACAGCCGAGTCTCCCGGCTAACTGACGTTCGCGCAACGAGTTGGTGTCGACATCGGCCGCGCCGCATTCCTTGCGGTAGCGGCCGATGTCGCTCGACCACCTCGCCCACCGTCGGACCAGGGGACCCAATGCGCGTACGCCTTCTCGCCAGTGCCGCGATCCTCACCGCCGTCGGCGGTGGCTTTCTCGCCTGCAACGACTCCAGCACCGCACCGACCAGCACGACGTACGTCGCCACGTTGAGCGGTGCGAACGAGAAGCCCAACCCGGTGACGACGCCGGCGACCGGAACGGCCACGTACACGCTCACCGGCAACACGCTGACGTACACGATCACGGTCACCGGGCTCACCTCCAACGCGACGATGTCGCACATCCACGTCGGGTCGAGCGCGGTGGCCGGTCCGATCGTGGTGCCGTACACGGTGTACGCGATCCAGAACGGGCTCGTCACGACCGGCTCGATCGATCTCACGAACCCCGTCGCGAGCGGCGCGAACACGATCTCCGGCGATTCGCTGAAGGTGCTGCTCAACAACGGCAATGCGTACACGAACGTGCACACCTCCAACTTCCCCGCGGGCGAGATTCGCGGACAGATCATCAAGCAGTAGACGTCGCAGACTGCCGCGCCTCGGAGGCCTGTACGGCGTTCGGACCGAGGTAACTGGGGCGGCGGGCGCAGGGTCGGCGATCTCGGTCGCCGGCCCTGTGTCGCATGTGCATCTGCGACAGCGAGATCGCGCATGGCACCGGACCTGCCTTCCACCGGCGCCGAGGTCGACGACCGCTGGCCCCGTCGCCTCGTGTGTCCTGGGCTGGTACCATGGGAGGGGAGGGGAAGATGCCCGAGAGCAAGGAGCTCGTCATCCGCAGCGGCGACCAGCTGCTGCAGCCGACTACGCGCAGGCGGTTTCTCGGCCTGCTCGCCGTCGGCGGGTCGGTCCTCATGCTGCCGTCGGTGTTCACGGCGTGCCACGACGACGACAGCATCACGGATCCATTCACCGATCCGAGTCGCTACCGGCTCGATCTGTCCAACGATACCGGCATCCTGAACTACGCCTATGCGTTGGAGCAGCTCGAGGCGGCGTTCTATACAGCCGCGGTGACGTCGGCCGGGTTCGCGGCGCTGAGCACGGCGGAGAAGGAAGTGTTGCAGGACCTCCAGAAGCACGAGGTCATCCACCGCGAGTTCTTCAAGCAGGTGCTCGGC
>JABFYH010000200.1 GCA_013361335.1 Gemmatimonadaceae bacterium
GGTGCCGGTTCGCGCGCCACCGGCGGCGGCGCGGCTGCGCGCCGTCGGGAGGGGGCGTCGTCGACCGTCGATCCACCGCTCGCGCCCCGACCGCCGCCGCCAAGGCCGCGCAGCACCGCCTCGAGCGAGACGGTGCGCTCCAACAGGGCGAAGCGGACGAGCAGCGCTTCGAGGAGGAGCTGCTGCTGGGCACTCTTGCGGAAGCGCGGCTCGAGTTCGGTCGTCAGCTGCAGCATGCGGAGCAGATCGCTCGCGGCGAACCGCTCGCGCCGCTCGGCGAGCGCCTCGCGAACGCGCTCGCTCACCTCGGGCGGGGTGCCGCCCAGCACGACGGCGAGCTGCGCGCGCACCATGTCGGCGAAGCCGGTGAGGAACTGCCCAAAATCGACGCCGGCATCTGCGAGCCGCGCGACGAAGGCGAAGACGTCGCCGGCGCGCTGGTCCGCGAGCAGGTCGAGCAGCGCGAGAAACTCGTCCTCCGGAACGAGGCCGAGGGCGTCGCGCACCTGGGCCGGCAGGACGTCGCCGTCGCCCATCGACAGCACCTGATCGGTGAGCGAGAGGGCGTCGCGCATCGAGCCGTCGGCGGCGCGGGCGATCATCGCCAGGGCGTCGGGGTCCGCCGTGACGCCTTCCTCGCCGAGGACGCGCTCGAGCCGCTGCCGGATGTCGGCCGGCCCGATGCGCTTGAAGTCGAAGCGCTGGAGCCGGCTGAGCACGGGCGCGGCGGCCTGCGCGATCTTCTGCGGCTCGGTGGTGGCGAACACGAACACGACGCGCGGGGGCGGCTCCTCGAGGATCTTGAGGAGCGCGTTCCACGCCTCGCGCGTGAGCATGTGCGCCTCGTCGACGATGTAGACCTTGTAGCGGTCGTCGCCGGAGGGGGCGTACATCGCGCGCTCGCGCAGCTCGCGCGCATCGTCGACGCCGCGATTGGAGGCGGCGTCGATCTCGACGACGTCGAGCGAAGAGGCGCCGGCCCAGATGCGCTGGCAGCTCGCGCACTCCCCGCATGGCTCGCCGCCGAGCGCGGGATCGCCCCGCCGCTCACAGTTGAGCGCCATGGCGAGGACGCGGGCGAGCGTCGTCTTCCCCACTCCGCGCGGGCCGGTGAGGAGGTAGCCGTGCGCCACGCGTCCCCGCGCGATCGCGCCCTTCAGCGTGGTCGCGACATGCGACTGCACGGCGACGTCGGCGAAGGTCTTGGGGCGGTACTTTCGGGCGAGGGCGAGGGCCATGGGAGAAAACTACTGCGCGCGAGGGCGACAGGTCAGCTGGGTCGGCCCGGCCGCAACTGCACCAGCGAACGCGGATGACGCGGATGCGCGCAGATGACGCGGATCTATCATCATCGGGATGCCTACGAGGGGCCGCCAAGCATCCTGAAAACGTCAAGGCTCTTGAAAAGCCTTGCGGGTCGCGGGGCGCGTTGCCAGCAGACGCACGAAGCGCGAGGCACCCTCCCGATGGGAGCTGTGCGCTCGCGCTGAGTGCCCCAGGCCTGACGAAGCGACGTCAGACACCTCATGCCGCTGCTACCTTCGGGGTCCTGACGGAGTTAGAAGGCTGCCGCCCTCCGGGACCTGGGACACCCGAAATATAGCCAGCCGACGACCCTCGAACAACCGACCACTCACCCCGCCGCGCGCTCGATCGCCGCACGCACCACCTCGGCGGCCCGTGTCACGGCGGCGGTGTCGGCGTCGAGATGCGCCACCGCCCGCACCCGCGAGAGATTCCAGGGGGTGATCAGCACGCCGCCCTCCTTCGCGGCGGCCACCACCGCGGTGCTCGTCACCCCCGCCGGCAGGTCGATCATCACGATGTTGGTGTCCGGGGGCACGACACGGGCCCCGGCGGCGCCATCCACGCCATCGGCGAAGCGCTTGGCGTTCGCGTGATCGTCCACGAGCCGCTCCAGATGGGCGTCGAGCGCGTGCAGCGCCGCGGCGGCGAGGATCCCCGACTGCCGCATACCGCCCCCGAGCCGCTTGCGAATCACGTGCGCCCGCGTGCGCGTCGCCGCATCACACACGAGGATCGCCCCGACGGGGCAGCCGAGCCCCTTCGAGAAGCTGAGCATCACGGTGGTCGCACAGCGGGCGAAGTCGGCCAGCGGTGTGCCGGTCGCGGCGCTGGCGTTCCAGAGGCGTGCGCCGTCCATGTGCACGGGGAGGCCGTGGGCGTCGGCCACCTCACGCAGCGCGCGGAGCTGTGCGAGCGGGGTGACCTTGCCCCCTGCCCCATTGTGGGTGTTCTCGACGCACACGACGCTCGTCGCCGGCGCGTGAATCGACGGTGGCCGGATCGCCCGCGCGAGATCGTCGGCGTTCATCACCGACCGCCCGTCGCCCGCAGGGACGCCACGCACCTGCACCCCCCACAGCGCGGCGGCGCCGGCCATCTCCCAGTGGATGATGTGGGCGTTGGCGTCGAGCAGCGCCTCGGTGCCGGGCGTCGTCAGCACGGCGAGCCCCGCCTGGTTCGCCATCGTGCCGGTCGGGAAGAAGAGGGCGGCCTCCTTGCCGAGCAGCGCGGCGACGCGCGCTTCGAGCCGGAGCACGGTCGGGTCGCCGTCGAGGACGTCGTCTCCCACCTCCGCCTCCGCCATCGCGCGGCGCATCGCGGGCGTGGGACGGGTGACGGTGTCGGAGCGGAGGTCGGTCAGAGGCATGTGAGACGGTGGGACGGTGGGACGGTGAGACGGCATGCGTAAACGGCACACCGAATCTAGCTCGATGTGCCGTCCACTGATTCACCGTCTCACCGTCTCACCGATTCACGGCAGTTACGGCTTCGTCACCTTGACCGTCGGCGTCTTCACTTCGGTCTTCTTCGTCCCGACCACCGGCTTGTCGATGACGATGGTGTCCTTCTTCGTGCCGACGACCGGGGTGTTGAGGGTGTCGACCTTCGTCCCGACGTCGACGGCAGGGGTCTTCACCGTGTGCGTGTCCGTCCCGATCGTTGGCGTCTGAACCTGGTACTCGTGGTCGCCGGTCTTCTTGCAGGCGGCGATGGGCAGCGCGAGGAGCGCGGCGCCGAGCAGCATCTTGCGCATGGGGGCCTCCCTGGGTGGCGCGTTCAACCGCGCCCTCAAGCAACCTTCGCGCCACACGGCTCGGCCCGTCACTCCAGGAAGACCTCGCGCTGCCGCTTCCGGGTGCGGCGCAGCTCGTACACCTGGCCGACCTCGCCGCCGAGGATGAACACCAGCGCGGCGTAATACGTCCAGAACACCACCACCACCATCGCCGCCACCGTGCCGGCGTACAGTGAGCCGGGGTTGAACGAGCTCACGTAGTAGCCGAAGAGGAACTTCGCCAGCTCGAAGGCGACCGAGGTGAACAGTGCGGCCACCCACGCCGTCTTGGTGCGCACCCGGCGGATCGGGAGGAACTTGTAGAGCGAGAAGAACATCACCGCCAGCAGCGCCGACGCCACCAGATGCGTCCCCCACGCGCGCGCCGTGCCCATGACGTCCTTCCGGATCCCCAGGTCCTCCAACACCTGCACGCTGCTCTTCGTCGCGATCAGGACGTAGGTGCTGATCAGCGTGTTCGCCGTGATGAGGATGGAGGACAGGATCGTGATCTTCACGTCGAAGATCTTGCCCTGGATGATGCTGCGCTCGTTCTCGATGTCGAACACGCTGGCGAGGACGGTGCGCAGGGACCCGAACAGCCGCGTGGAGAACCAGACGAAGGTGATGGCGCTCCAGAGCCCCAGCGAGCTGTGGGCCGAGAGAATCTGGCTGATCAGCTTGTGGGTGACGGCGTCGGGGCTCTCGACGTGGGAGGGGAGGAGCTTGTCGATGTAGCGGACGACGACGTCGTTGGCCTCGGCCGACGAGCGGTTGAGCAGGTTCGCGAGGCCCCAGACGAGGAGCAGCACGAACGGCACGGCGGCGAGGAGGATGTTGAACGCGATCCCGCCGGCGAGGAACAGGACGTTGTCCTCGCCGGCATTGTCCCAGACGCGCTTCGCATAGTCGCGAAGCGTCCAGCTCAGACTGACGAGCCGGTTGCGCCTGGCCGACCGGGGGGAAGCGCTAGCGACGGCGATCGGGGGCGCGCCTCAACGCGTCAGGTGCCCGATCCGCTGCCGGCGTCCGACGGGGCCGGCACACGGGTGCGGCCGTTCGCCGCCCGCGCCACCTCGGCGCCGGCGTTGTACGCCGCCTTGGTCTCGGCCAGCCGTCGCTCGAGATCGCCGCGCGCCTGCTGCGCCGCCTCGCGCCCCGCCTCCATCGCCCGCGCGACCTGTGCCCGCTTCGTCTCGATCGCCGACCGCGCGGACTCGATCTGCTCCTCCACCCGGGCGCGCGCGCCCTCGAAGGTGTCGACGACCTGGTCGGTCACCTCGTGCGCGACGCCCTTGACCTTGGAGCCGGCGCGTCGCGCGCGGCGCGAGATCTCCGTCCGCGTCTCCTCGCCGGAGCGCGGGGCGAACAGCAGGGCGACACCCGCCCCGATGAGGACGCCCAGCAGGAGGTTTCCCACGCCGCCGGCGTGCTTCTCGATGACGATGTATGGCTGCTCGTCGTGGTCGTGATGCCGCATGTCTCCCTCTCGATGACCGGGACTAGCGTCCCTTCTTGGCTGTGGATTTCTTCGCCGCCCGCGCCGGGGGCGCTGCCGGTTTGCTGCTCTTGGCCGCGCTCGGCGCCGGCGACGCGCCATTCGACTCCCGCGGGGCCGCGCCGTCCATGCTCCCCTTGAGGAGCGCGATCATCTCCGCCCGCACCTCCTGCTCCGACAGACCGAGCACCTTGCCCGTCCGCGCCGCGTCACCCGACGTCGAGGCGAAGGTGCGGAGCACCAGCTGCTGCCGCGCCTCGGCCGCCGTGGCGCCGACGGGAATGGTCAGCGCCGTCGGCATCTCGCCGCCGCTGCGCAAGTGGCGCGGGATGATGTCGTTCGGCCCGATGACCGGCCCGCGCGCCATGATCACCGCGCGCTCCACCGCGTTCTTGAGCTCGCGCACGTTGCCCGGCCAGTGGTAGGACATGATCCAGTCCCACGCCGCATCCTCGAAGCCCGTGAGCGTCTTCCCGTTCTGCTGGGCGAAGCGCGCGAGGAACTCGTTGGCGAGGAGCTGGATGTCCTGCGCACGCTCGCGCAGCGGCGGCAGGTCGATCTCCACCACCGCGAGGCGATAGTAGAGATCCTCGCGCAGCTCGCCGTCCGCGATCGCCTTCTGGAGGTTCTTGTTCGTCGCCGCCAGGATGCGGATGTCGACGTTGATCTCCTTCTTGCCCCCCAGGCGCCGCACCTGCCGCGTCTCGATCGCGCGCAGCAGCTTCACCTGGATGTCGGGCGACATCTCGGCCATCTCGTCCAGGAAGATCGTCCCGCCGCTCGACATCTCGAACGCGCCCGGCTTCTCGTTGGTCGAGCCGGTGAAGGCGCCCTTCTCGTGGCCGAAGAGCTCGTTCTCGAGGATCTCCTTCGGCAGCGCCGCGCAGTTGAGCGCGAAGAAGGGACCCTTGGCCCGATCGCTCTTCTGGTGCAGTGCGCGGGCCACCAGCTCCTTGCCCGTGCCGCTCTCGCCGAGGATCAGCACGCTCGCCGTGGACGGCGCGACCGCCTCGATCACCTGATAGACCGAGCGCATCGCCTCGCTCTGCCCGGTGAGCTCCCCGTAGTGGGTCAGCCCCTCGAGCTTGGACGCGAGCTCGCGGTTGGTCTGCTGGACCTGGTACTTGTCCAGCGCCTTCGGGATCAGCGCTTTCAGGCGATTGAGCTTCTCCGCGTTCAGCGGCTTCTCGATGTAGTCGTACGCGCCCTGCTGCATCGCCTGCACGGCGGAATCGACCGTCGCCTGGCCGGTGATGATGATGCATTCCGTGGGAATGGCGCGGTGCTGGAGGTCGCGCAGCAGCGCGAGCCCGTCGAGCTTGGGCATCTTGAGGTCGGCGAGCACGACGCCGTATCGCTCCGCACCCAGGGCATCGAGCGCCTTCTGGCCATCCGAGACGACGTCGACCGAGTAGCCGGCGTCTTCCAGGATGGCGCTCAACCCCGTCGTGATCGCGGCTTCGTCGTCCGCGATGAGAATCTTTGCCTGCTTCATCGTTCCTCGAGCGGCCGCTCCGCGCACCGGCGTGCTCATGTGCGCGGAAAGACCAGTGAAAGATCATTCGCTTCCGTTCCGGCGGTCGGCTGGGCGCGGTCGGACCAGCGGACGCCGGCGTCGCGCAGGGCGTCGGCCACCTCGCCGGGCATCGCGGCCCGACGTCCGGCGGCTCCCATCGTCACGACGGTCGCCCCCTCTCCTGCGCTCACCACGCAACGCACGGCCGACGCCCGCCCCGACTGGTTCTCCCCGTGCACCAGCGCCAGCAGCGGTGCAGCGAGCGCCAACCGCACCGCGGCACCCGCCACGCTGGTGACTGCCGAGTCCACGTCGCCCACCTCGACCACGACCTCGGCGTCGGTGGACGAGGAAGAGGCCCCGCACACCGTCGCGATCCGGCGCAGCGTCACTGCCACGTCCGCCGGCTGCCGTTCCGCTCGTCCCAACGCGAGCACCGCCTCAATCAAGGTAGTCAACCGCTCCAGTTGCTGCGCCGCCGCGTCGGCGAAGGGCGCGACGGCAGCCGCCGCCGCGCCGGGCTTCGCGGCGCGGCCGCGGACGACCTCCAGATTCACCGCCACACCATTCAAGGCGTCCTTCACGTCGTGCGACGCGCGGCCGAGCGCGCGCTGCAGGGTGGCGAGCCAGAGCGCCTCCACCCCCGCCGGCACCGGCGGCGCCATTCAGTCCGACAGGTCCGCGTCGTCCGGTGCCGCCGCATGGGCGGGCGTCGCATCCGCCGGCATCACGCGATGCTGGACGGGCGCCGACACGTACTTCGTGACGTGCTTCGCCGTATCGCCGATCGCGAGCTGCTCGAACAGGAAGCGGAACTTCGCGTCATACGCCGCGGCGACCGAGCGCTTCACCTCGGGCGAGAGATCCCAGAGCTTCCGCTTGAACGGTCCCAATGCCTTTTTCCGCGTCTTGTAGAAGAACTGCTCGTCGGTGTCGGTCGCCTTGCGCTCGTCCTTCGCGTTGTCACGAAGCCAGGCGTAGATCTCGTTGCGCAGCGCCGCCGGCATCTCGTCGTACAGCATGTTCTGGAAGTTGGTCGCGAGATGGATCTCGGCCGTCTCCCGCTTGGGGAAGTTGTGGAAGGCGCTGTCGGGAAGCGTCGACGCGCCATGCTGCACGGCGCCGGCGAGCCCGTAGCGGTCGCGCGCCGCCTTGCTCAGGCGCTCCAGCGTGTCGAGGTCGAGCGCCACGTCGGCGATGGAGCCGTCGGCGAGCACCACGCCGCCATGCGAGGTGCCGCTCTGGACGCTGATCTTGGACAGCCCCGCCATCCCCGTCGGCAGCGCGCCCACGAAGCCGTCCATGTAGGCCTCGAGCTCCTCGACGGTGGAGTTCTGCGTGCCGACCTCGCCGATCTCACCGCCCACCGAGATGGTGACCCCCTTCGGCTCCACGGCGCGGACGTCCTTCAGGATGTCGATCCCGACCTCGTAGTTGAGCCGCTGCTGCTCGCGGTGGTTCGGCTTGCTCAGGTCCACCAGCGTCGACGTGTCGATGTCGATGTTGTAGAAGCCGGCGCCGACCGCCTCGCGCACGAGCGCCTTCACGGCGTCGACCTCGGGTCCCGGGTTGGTCGCATACTTCTTGTGGTTGACCTGGAAGTGATCGCCCTGGATGAACACCGGTGCGCTCCATCCTTCGCGCATCGCCGCGGCGAGCATCACCGACACGTACTCCGCCGGCCGCTGCTCCGTGTAGGCGATCTCCGAGCGCGCGATCTCGAGCAGGAAGGCGCCGGCCTTCATCGCCAGCGCGGTGCGGAAGATCGAGCGGGCGGTGTCGTACGAGGCGCCGCGCACGTTGATGGCCGGCACGGTGAACCCGTGGATCTCGTTCCGGCCGCGTGCCATGTACAGCTCGTGGATCGAGGCGGGTCGCACGCCGATCGCCTGACCGAGCTCCCAGATCAGCCAGCGTGCGTACTCGCGGGCGACCGGCTCGCCGAACACCGCGGTGCGCACCAGCTCGTCCATCTTGGGCGAGGCGATCGCCTCGCGGCGCGACACCGTGACGCGGCCGTCGGCCACGGTGACGGCGTCGCCGAACAGCGCATTCAGAGCGTCGATGTCGTGCATGGCATCCTCACAAAAAAGTGCAGCCGCCGCCAGGCGGACGGAGATCGTCGGAGCAGGAAGTGAAGCTCGCCGCGCGGGTCGGGGGTCGCAAGCCCGCGGCCCGCGGGGCCCGCGTCGCCCTCGCGTGACTCAGATCACGCGCTCCGGATCGGGTTTGGGGAGCAGCTCCCACTCCTTCCGCGCCGCCTCGGCGTCGGCGCGGCCGAGCATCGCGTAGGTGAACTGCTTCCCCAGCTCCACGCCGGGCTGATTGAAGGCGTCCACCCCATAGAGCTGGCCGGCGTACGCCGTGGCGAGCTCCAACAGCATCAGGAGCTCGCCGACCCCGAACGCGTCGACCGACTCCATCTGCAGGGTCATGTTCGGGCGTCCTCGGCGAGCCAGCGCCCCCGCCGTCGCCCGCCGCTCGATGTCCAGCAGCTCGCCGAGGCGATGCCCGCCCAGATATGCCAGCTCGGGAATGTCGGCATGCAGCGCCGGGATCTCCACGTCGCGCGCGCCCTGCTCGACCGCGATGAAGGTCACCGTCTTGTCGGGCGGTCCTTCCATGAACAGCTGGACCTGGCTGTGCTGGTCGGTCGCGCCGAGCGCCGCCAGCGGCGTCGGCCCGACCCCCTCGTCGCCCGCGACGCGATGCTTGCCGAGGCTCTCCGCCCAGAGCTGCACGAACCAGTCGGCCATGTCGCGCAGCGCGTCGCCGTACGGCATCAGGACCTGGACATGCCGCCCATGCGCCGTATCCGCGAGGAACTGGAGCGCAGCGTAGGTCCCGGCGACGTTCTGCCGGAGGGTGCCGGAGGCGCAACGCGTGCGCATGTCGGCCGCGCCGGCGAGCAGCCCGGCGACGTCGATGCCGATCAGCGCGGCAGGCAGAGTGCCCACCGGAGTGAGCACGCTGAAACGTCCGCCGACGTTCGCCGGGATGGGCAGCGTGGCGATCCCCTCCGCGCGCGCGATCGCGCGCAGCGCGCCCTTCTCGGGATCGGTGACGAAGACCAGCCGCTCCTTCGCGGCTGCATCGCCCAGCGCCGAGACCAGCCGCGCGCGGACGACGAGATACTGCGCCATCGTCTCCGCCGTCCCGCCGGACTTCGAGGTCACGACGAACAGGCTGCGCCGCAGATCCAGCCGGCCGAGCAGCGCGTCGATGTTGGCCGGATCGACGTTGTCGAGCACGTGCAGGCGAGGGCGGCCTCCGCGACCGGCGTCGTCGAGCAGATTCCACTGTGGTGGCCGCAGTGCCGTCCGCAACGCGATCGGTCCGAGCGCCGAGCCTCCGATACCGAGCACCACGACGTCGGCCAGCGCGTCGGCGCCGGCGCGTCGGGCAACCCGCGCGACGTATTCCTGCGTCGCCCGGTGGAGGTCGCGGTCGTCCGGCAGATCCAGGAAGCCCAGGGTTCCTTCGCCGTGCAGCGCCGCGACTCCGGCATGCGCCGTGGCGAAGCGCGCCTCGATCGCCCGCCACTCGGCGTCGGTGATGCCGCCGGCGATCGCCGGGGCCATCATGTTCGTGTAGTCGAGACGCAGCGGCATGGGAACGCGGTTACACGGTGATGGTCAGACCGTCGTACGCCGGGGTGACGCCGGGCGGCAGCTCGGCCTCGAGGTCGGCGTGGAAGTTGTCGTGCGTGAGATGCGTCAGATACGTGCGCTCCGCCCCGACCGCCGCCGCGGCGCCGAGCGCCTCGGGCAGGCTCAGATGCGACGGGTGCGGCCGGCGAAAGAGCGCGTTGAGCACCAGCACGCGTGCCCCGCGCAGCTGCGCGACGGCGTCGTCCGGCAGCGACTTGGCGTCCGTCACGTACGCGAGCGGCCCGATCCGGTACGCAAATACCGTGACAGGCCCATGCGGCACCGCGACCGCCGTGACGTCGACATCGGCGATGCGGACACTCTCGCCGGCGCCGATGACGATCGCGCGGCCCTGCGGCTTCGTCGTCCCCGGCAGCGGACGGATCTCGTCGTCGAAGATGTACGCGAACTTCCGCGCGAGCTCCGCCAGGGTATCGGCCGCGCCGTACATCGGCAGATGGATGTTCCGCCGCGCCGTGATCGCCCGCAGATCGTCGATCCCGTGGGTGTGGTCCGCGTGGCCATGCGTGTAGAGCACCGCGTCCACGCGGTCGATCTCCGCCGCGATGAGCTGCAGGCGCAGCTCCGGTGGCGTGTCGATGAGCAGGATGGCCCCAGCGTTCGTCTCGATCGCCGCGCCGACGCGATTGCGCTTGTCGCGCGGGTCCGGCGAGCGGCACACGGCGCACCGACAGCCGAGCTGGGGGACTCCGAAGCTGGTCCCCGTGCCCAGGAAGGTGAGCTTCACGCCCCGCGGCGGGCGGGCGGGCTCGCCGTCATACCGTTTCGACCTTCATGAGGTTCGTGGTGCCCGGGACGTCGAAGGGCACGCCGGCGGTGACGACGACGCGGTCCCCCGCCCGCGCGAGCCCGCGCGCGCGCACCGCGTCCAGCGCGAGCTTCACCATGTCCCAGTAGGTGTCGCAATGCGGCACGAGACAGGGGATGACCCCCCACACGAGCGCGAGCTGGCGGTGGGTGCGCTCCTGGTCCGTGAGCACGAGGATCGGCACGCCCGGCCGGTGCGACGCGACGACGCGCGCCGAGAAGCCGCTCTTCGTGAAGACGATCAGCGCCGGTGCGCCGAGGCTGCGCACCGCCGACGTCGCCGCCGCCGCGATCGCATGCTCGGTCGACACCGCCGCCTCGCGCACCTCGCGGTCGTCCGCGCCGGCGATGCGGGGATGCTTCTCGATCTCCACGATGATGCGCGACATCGCCTCGACCGCGAGCCGCGGATAGTGTCCCGCCGCGGTCTCCGCCGACAGCATCACCGCGTCCGTGCCGTCGAGGATCGCGTTGGCGACGTCGCTGGCCTCGGCACGCGTCGGGCGCGGATGCGTGATCATCGACTCCAGCATCTGCGTCGCCGTGATGACCGGCCGCCCGAGCTTGTTGCACAGCGCGATGATGCGCTTCTGGGCGATCGGCACCTCCTCGAAGGGGAGCTCCACCCCCAGATCGCCGCGCGCCACCATCACCGCGTCCGACGCGCGCACGATGCTCTCGATGTTCTCGAGCGCCGAATCCTTCTCGATCTTGGCGACGACCAGCATCTCCTTCGGAATCCGCTCGCGCAGCTCGGCGATGTCGGCCGCGCGGCGGACGAAGCTCAGCGCGAGGTACTCGAGGTTGTGCGCCACGGCGAACTCCACGTCCGCCCAATCCTTGTCGGTGATCGACGGCGCGCTCACGGAGACGCCGGGCAGGTTCATCCCCTTGTGGCTCTTGATCGTTCCGCCGTGGAGCACGCGGGCCTTCACGCGCGGGGCGTGCACCTCGAGGGCGACGAGCTCGATCAGCCCGTCGTCGACGAGGATCCGGTCGCCCACCTTCACGTCGTCGCAGAGATGCTCGTAGGTGGTCGGCAGCTCCTCACCCGACGCGTCCTCACCGGCGACGAGCACGACGTCCTGCCCGTCGGCCACGGTGCGCGGCGTCGCGAGATCGCCGATGCGGATGCGAGGCCCCTGAAGATCGCCGAGGATGGCGATCGGGCGCCCGAGCTCGTCCGCCGTGGAGCGGACCAGCGCGACCGTCTTGGCGTGCTGCTCGTGGGTGCCGTGCGAGAAGTTGAGGCGGGCGACGTTGAGGCCGGCCTCCATGAGGCTCCGCAGGGTCTCGCGGTTCGCCGTCGATGGGCCGAGGGTGCAGACGATCTTCGTGCGCGGGAAGGACACGGGCTGGTGATCGAGGTGGCGGGCGGCCGGCGCCGGCGCGGCGAGGCCGCGCGCCGGCCCGGATCGAACTAGCGGGTGGACGCCAACTCGCGTCCGAGCGCGGCGCTCTTGCGATCCAGCCCCGCCGTCAACGTCTCGAAGCTCTTCTGGAAGCTGGCGAGCCCGTCGCGCAGCAGCTTGTCGGTCACCTCGGTGAGATCGATCCCCACCGCGGCCAGATCGGCGATGACGCGGCGCGCCTCGTCGAGCCCCTCGCCCACGGTGCGGCGCGTCTCGCCATGGTCCCGGAAGGCGTCGATGAGCGCGGGCGGCATGGTGTTCACCGTGTCCGGCCCGATGAGCGTCTCGACGTACAGCGTATCGCGATACGCCGGGTTCTTGACGCCGGTGCTGGCCCAGAGCGGCCGCTGCACGCGGGCGCCCTCCGCCCGCAGCGCGGCGAAGCGCGGCGACGAGAACTCCTCCTGGAAGAGCGCGTAGGCGAGCTTCGCGTTGGCGATGGCCGCCTTGCCGCGGAGCGCGAGCAGCCGATCCCGCTCCGCCCCCGTCTTCCCGGCGGCGAGGGTGTCGAGCCGCTTGTCGATCTCGGTGTCGACGCGACTGACGAAGAACGACGCCACCGAGGCGATCGTGTCGATCGGCTTGCCGGCGCGCCGCCGATCCTCGAGCCCGTCCAGGTAGGCGCGGATGACGCGGCGGTGTGCCTCGAGCGAGAAGAGCAGCGTGATGTTGACGTTCAACCCGGCGCCGGTGAGGGTGCGCACCGCGACCGCCCCCTCGGCGGTGCCGGGCACCTTGATCATGACGTTGGGGCGGTCCACCATCGCCCACAGGCGCTGCGCCTCGGCGACGGTGGCCTGCGCATCGTTCGCCGAGGCCGGCGACACCTCGATCGACACGAAGCCGTCGGTGCCCTTCGTCGCCTCGTAGACCGGATGGAAGATGTCGCAGGCGTCGCGCACGTCGGAGGTCTCGACCAGCTCGAAGAGATCCATCGCCGTCCGCCCACGCGGCGCACCGCGGAGCTGGTCGTCGTAGGCACTGCCTTCGGCGAGCGCCTTCTCGAAGATCGTCGGGTTCGACGTCATGCCGGTGAGCGAGTCCTCGCGCACGCGGCGCGCGAGATCGCCGTTGCGGAGGATCGTGCGATCGATGAAGTCCAGCCAGATCGAGACGCCGGCGTCGTGCAGCTGTTTCAGGCGATTGTCAGGCATCGGGGCGGCATGTGAGCGACGGACCGTGGCCCGCGCGCGTCGCGCGGCGCCAGCCTGAAAGATACACTCCCGCGGCGCCGGTGGCGCGGAGCCGCGCCCACATGATCCGCTGGCGGTAGCCGAGCTGCTCCGCAACGGCGAAGACGCACAACCGCGCGACGTCGCGCCAGGAGCGGAGCGTGCCCGCGCTCGCCCACTCGAACGCCACCGCCCAGAGTGAGAGCAGGACGGCGTAGCCGGGCACGGCCAGCAGAAAGAGCGCGACGAAGGGCGCCGCCGGCCCGTCGCGAAGGAGGGCGACCACGAGCAGGAGGTAGCCGAGGAGCTCCATCACCGGGGCCAGGGTCAGGACGGCGAGCACGAGCGCGGCGCGCTTCCCCGTCGTCGCTGCGCTCGCGTCGGGCGCAGCGCGCCAGGCGAGGAGCTCCTCGATCCGGTGACGGTGCCCCATGGCACGGTGCTCCGCGACGAGCCGGAGACGTTCCGGGGCGAGCCGCCAGGCGACCGCGTCCGGCAGCGTGGGGACGGCGGTCGCCAGGCGGCCGCGCAGGGCGGCGCGCAGGCGCCGCACCAGGTCGCGCTCCGGGTCGGCCACCCCGGTCCGGTAGCCGTCCAGCTCGAGGAGCTGTTCGCGGCGATGCAGCATCACCGTGCCGCCGTCGGGCAGCCGGCCGCCGAAGCGGTTCCATCCCAGGCGCACGTAGATCCGGTCTCGCAGCTGCTCCACCGCCTGCACGCCGTCGAGCAGCCGCATGGGGACGCCGGCGACGACCTCCTGCGGCGCCGTGGCGTGCGCGCCGTGGCCCACCCGTGTGGTCCCTGCCACCGACGCGACCGGCTCACCGAGCAGGAAGGGACGCATCAGGCGGGTGAGCGCCTGCGGCTCGAGGTGCGTGCTCACGTCCATCGTGAGGACGTACGGGAAGCGCGAGGCGTTCAGCGCCGCGTTCAGATCGTCCGCGTGGCCGGTGTGCGGCTTGTCGATCACGAACAGCTTCCCGTGGCGACGCGAACGATAGTAGCCGCGCACGGGGCCGGTCGGCACGCTGACGAGGATCGCCGGCGGCACCTGGTACAGGTCGAAGTGCTCGATCAGGGTCCGCAGGAAGCCGCTCGCCTCGCCGTCGTGCACGAGCACGACCTCGTGGCGCGGGTAGCGCAGCGCGAGGAGCGTGCGCAGGGTGGCAGTCGTCCACAACCGGCCCGCGCGGCCGGTGACGACGACGCTCACCGTCGGCAGCGCCTCCGATCGCATGATCGGAGCGAGCGCCTCGTCGTCCGTCAGGTCCCATTGCCGCCAGAGCTCCGGCAGCGCGCTGACGAGCAGCGTCGCCATCGCGGTGTGGAAGAGGAGGAAGAACGACACGACGACCACACCGGCGATACCGAGGGCGCCGCCGGCCATCGCCGACAGGATCGGGGCGGCGCTCATCCTTCGGACAGCTCGATCACGCTGTCGGGCGACAGACCGGCGATCATCGTCGCCATCTCCCCCGCATAGCGGTCCACGTCGCGGCGCGCGTCGTCGAGCGCCCCTCGGCCCGCGGCGCCCAGCTGCGCCAACGCCAGGCCACACCGAAAGCGCACCCACCACCGCACGTCGCGCAGGCCTGCCGCCAGTCGAGGGACCGCGGAGACGTTACCGTGTCGCCCGAGCGAGCGCGCAGCGACGGCGCGCACGCGCCAGTCATGGTCGTGGAGCGCGATGAGCAGCATCTCCTCGGCCTCGGGATGCCGGTAGTGTCGGAGCGCGCGCGCGACGGAGAGCCGGATCAGGGGCTCGGGGTGGCTATGGAGCGCCGCGACGCGCGCGAGCAGCTCCGGACTGCCGAGGGTCTCGACGAGCGCGATCCAGCTCTTCAACCGTCGCGGGGGCGCGTCGAGCGTCAATCGCTCCATGAGCGTGGCGGCCGTGAGCGGCAGGGCATCGCGCAGGAGGCCGAACTGCTGGAGCCGGATCGCCATCGGCCGCTCGGGCAGCCGGTCGAGCAGCCTGCCCACGAGACGCGCGTCCACCAGCGGCGCGAGGCTGGCCGTCGCCGCGCTCTGCACCGCGGGATGCGGGTCGTCGAGGAGCCGGTTCAGGAGCTCCCGATCGCCAAGCCGGGCGACGTCGCCCGAGCGGCGCGCCGCCTCCGCGCGCCGCCACCAGTGGCGCGACGCGGCGAGGTCGTCCAGCGGACGCCGACCAGGCTCACCGCCCCGGGCGCCGATGGCGGACCGCTCGCGCCGCAGCAGGAGCAGCGTGGCAAAGCCGAGCAGCAGCGCGACCTGCGCACCGGCGGTCAGAAGAACGACCAACGCGAGCAGCGTCACCCGCGCATGCTCCCGCCCGACGACTCGTCGGGGCGTTGCCGGCTCACGTTGCCGAGCCGTAAACTGTGATGGTCATCGCCTCTCTCCCTCTCCATGCGCCTTCTCGCTGCGGACGACGAAGCCGACGTGCGGCTCCTGCTCGAGCTCGCGCTCGGCATGCATCCGGACATTGTTCTGACCATCGTGTCCTCCGGACGTGATGCCGTGGACCGGGCGGTCGACGGGCACTACGACCTGATCGTGCTCGACGGCATGATGCCCGACCTCGACGGGGCGGCCACCTGCCGGCTGCTCAAGAGCGACCCCCGCACCACGGACATTCCCGTTGTCTTCCTCACCGCCCTCACCTCCGAGTCGGCGCGCGCGGAGCTGCGCGCCGCGGGGGCGGCGGGCTTCGTCACCAAGCCGTTCGATCCCTTCACCATCGCGGCGGAACTGGCCGCGTTTTCGCGACCCTCACCGTAATCCCGCGCGCGCTTCTTGCCTCCCAAGTTCCCTCGCGACCCGCGGATCGGCAACCGTGGAATAGCGGTGCGCTCGAAACCCTCGTCACCCTCGCGCAGCGGAGGTGGACATGTCGCATCGGATTGGAGTGGCGGTCCTCATGCTGGCGCTCGCGCCGATCGGCGCATGCCGCCGCGGGGCGCAGACCGAAGCCGCGCCAGAGTCGGTCTATTCGGCGCCATCCGTTCTGTCGATCCGCATCGTCAATCACAGTCAGCTCGACGCGATCGTCTACCTGCTCCACGATGGCACACGCGATCGGCTCGGCGCCGTGACGGCGGCCACCACGGCGCACTTCCAGGTGCGGTCGCGCGTCCTGTCGAGTGGCGAATTTGCCCTGCTCGCCGACCCGGTGGGCAGCCTGCGAACCACGACGAGCGAGCTGCTGCACACCACCCAGGGAACCGAATTCACCTGGACGCTCGAGACGGACTATGACCGAGGCAGCGTGATCGTTCGCGAGGACTGAGGCTTACTTGCCCGTTGGCGGCGCGATCACCGGAATGGAGCCTGGACTTTCTCCCCCGCCCCGTAGCGCGGCGGTCATTCCGCCGATGCCGATGGCGGCCAGCGCGCTGGCGAATGCGGTCCGCGTTGGGGAGAATCTCCGCTCGCGGAGCGAAGACACGAGCGTATGGGGAACGACCACGTGCTCGCCCCGCCAGTCGGTTTCCGAGCCGTTGCGCGTTCGCGACACCGCCACCGCAAGCACGTGAGCGCCGGCGGAGTCGCCGAGATAAATGCCCTCGATCGCCTCCACGGTCGGGCCAATGCGCGGTGCGAGCACGACCGCACCCGAGTCGGTGAGAGTCAGCTCGACCCGCCGTGCCGAGAGTGCGCCGGTGTCAGAGACCGGTCGATATTCGTAGCAGCCCACGGAGAGCAGCGTCGACGAGACGATCACTGGTAAGAGGGCGGGGCGGATACGCATCCGGGCGGCGGAAGTGAACCATGCCCGGTGGCCGAGGCCACCGGGCATGGTCCGAGGATTCATGGACACGCGTTCGGGTCGTTGGCGTTCCGGAACGACTGCAACGGCCCTTCATTTTTCAACGCCGGATCCGAATTGGTCTGGCTCTCCGTCTCTCCATACAGCAGACGGCCCGGGATGGCCGAGAACGATGGTACGGCCGGTTGCAGCGTCGGAAGACAGGTACGCTTGTAATCGTTCCACGCCTCGACGTTCTGATACAGCAGCATGTACTTCTCTTCGATGATCGAGCGCAGCGTGGCCGGCTTCGATGGCTTGCCGAGACTGGACCGCACGGCGTCGAGGTACGGCTGCGCCGCTGCGGGGCCGTTCAGCACGAAGTTGGCCTCGGCGAGGATCAATTGGTTCTCCTCCCACGTCACGATGGGCTGTGGGAAGGTGTAGGGCGAGCTGGTGCGAATGGATCCAGCGATCGGCGACACGACGTCCGGCGAGTTCGAGCGCACGTCGAAGCCGGTGTACTGCCCGTTGGCGTCCTTGCCGAAGTACTCGGCGAGCCTGGGGTCGTTGTCCGCCTTCATGAGGTCCACGAGCACCTTTCCGGCGACGAGATCGTTGCCGAAGGAGCTGAGCTGGAACTGCGCCCAGAGGTTGCGCTCCGAGGTCGGCGAATTGTGCACGGCGAGCAGGCTGTTGCTCGTGGAGCTGATCCCCTTCTGTGCGGCCGCGAGGGCCTTCGCGTACTGGCCCGTTCCCAGCTTCTCCACCGTATGGAGATACAGGCGCGCCTTCATGGTGTTCGCGAGCTGGGTCCACTTTGTCTTGTTGCCGCCGAACAGGAAATCGGCCGCTCCCGGACCCGGGCTGGAGGCGCCGAGGTCGGTGATCGCCTTGTCGAGCAGGGTCTGCAGGGCATCGTAGATCGCCATCTGCGCGTCGAACTTCGGCGTCGGGTTCGCCCCGGCGGCGTCGCTGTAGGGGATGTCGCCCCAGATGTCGGCGCCCCAGCCGATCTGCATCGCTTCGAGCACCTCCAGGACGCCTCGATAGACCGGATCGGCGTCGGCGTCGGCGCTCGCCTCGGCGGCACGGATGGAAACGAGCCCTCCACCGGTGTACAAGCCGTTGAAGTTGCCGTTGAAGCTCGAGTTCGAGATCACGTACTTGCCCTGCACCTCGACGAAACGGCCGGCGGTGCCCGCACACTGCTGCATCCACTGGCACACGATCATGGCGACGCCCCCCTCCTGCTGGTCCAGCATCTGCGCTTCGATGCCGGCAAGCAGCTGGTTGCGCGTGGCCGAGCTCGGGTTGTTCGGATCACGGACCGCCTTGTCTTCCGTGAGGAAGTTCTTGCAGTCGGCCGCACCCACGAGCAGGGCGAGGCCGACGATGAGGGAACGGCGCATGTATGGAGTCCTCGCTCGCATTAGCGGTTCAGGCCGACGGTGAAGACGAGAGAGCGCGTCTGCGGCAGGTTGAAGTAGTCGGCTCCGGTGATCCTGCTGATCGACCCACCGAGGCTCGTCTCCGGGTCGAGACCCGTATACTTCGTCCAGGTCTTCAGGTTCCGGCCGGCGATCCGGACGTCGACGCTGCTGAGGCCGAGCGTCCGCGCGACCCACGCGCCGTCGAACGTGTACCCGGCCGAGATTTCGCGGAGCTTCACGAAGCCGGCGTCTTCGATGCACTGTTCGTCGATGCTGGTGAACGGGCAGGGCGCGATGTCGTTGCGATACCAGTTCTCACCAATCGGCACCGCGATGCCAGCGCCCGGCCCGGTGACCGGCCCCGGGTACCAGTCCGCATCGCCGAAGACGTGCAGGTTGCCCGTGCAGTCGGTGTTTCTGGTGGCTCGGCCGGTGCAGATGGCACGATTCTGGGTGTCGCCGTGGGTGCCGTAGCTCCAGAGCGCGCCCTTGGTGCCGTTGTGCACCTGGCCGCCCTTGCGGATGTCGAGCAGTCCGGAGAGCGACAGCTTCTTGTACCGGTACCCGGTGCGCACGTTGCCCGTCCACTTGGGCGTCGGATCGCCCAGGACGCGCAGGTCGAGGGTCTCGCCGCAGGGGCGTCCCGCGTCCGTCGAGCAGTTCGTGCCGTCATCGATGTACAGGGTGCCCGTCGGCTTGCCCGCGCAGGCGGCATCGAGAACCCCGGCCGGTAGCTCGGCCGGATTGCTCAGTCCGCAGCGGATCATCCCCAGCCCGAAGAAGACACCGAGCGGCGAGCCCTTCTTCGCCACGTTGCCCACGGTGCTCGCGTCGAGATAGAGGAAGTCGGCTCCGGAGATGTCGGTCACCAGCGACTGCGTGCGCGACCAGCCGAGACCGATGTCCCATGCCTGCGTCTGCGTGGTGAACGGGCGCAGGTTGAGCGAGAACTCGGTGCCGGAATTCTCGATCGTGGCCCCGTTCTTCACCTCGCTCGAGAAGCCCGACGAGGGAGAGGTCGGCGTGACGAGAATGACGTCGGAGCTGTGCTGCTTGTAGAAGGTGGCGCTGAAGTCCGCTCTGTCCTTGAGGAAACCGATGTCGAAGCCACCTTCCAGCTCGTTCGTGCGCTCGGGGCGCAGTGACGTGGCCGGCTTCGTCGTGGTGAAAAAGAGGCCGCCGCGGCCGCTCTGGGTCGGGGTGAGGCCTGTCCCCTGGGAGATGCCGCTCGTCGTCCCGGTGGCATTGTACGTCGGCGATGTGAGGTACGGCGCCGGCTCCTGCCCCGCCTGCCCATACGACAGCCGGACCTTGCCGAACGTCAGCATGCTTCCCGGGTTCACGAGGTTCGTGAAGGTCCATGCCGCGCTGCCCTTCGGGAACCAGTTGCGCGCGTTCTCCTTGCCGAACGTGGAGGAGCCGTCGTTGCGCAATGCCGCCGTGAGGAACAGCTGCTGATACAGGTCGATGCTCAGCTGGCCGAAGTACGCCTCGTCGTGAATGACGGTCTGATAGTCGCTCGCCGGGTCGCGGGCAAGCGTGTTGGAGATGCTCGTGAGGCCCGGCACCACCATCTGGCGGCCGACCACCGAGAACGTGCGGAAATTGCGCGCGTTGAGGTTCTGCCCCAGCGTGAAGGTGCCGCTGAAGTTGTCGCTCACGTGGTAGCGCGCCGTTCCCGTCAGGTTATGGTCGAGCGTGTAGTTGACGATCTTTCCCTCGGTGATGCGGCCACCCGCCGCCACGTCCGAGCACTCCTGCGGGCAGACCTCGAGACGCTCGTCGTTGGAGTAGTCGGCGCCCAGCGTGTAGTTGAACTTCAGCCAGCTGTTGGCGAGCCAATCGGCGTTGACGTTGCCAAAGGTGCGCGACGTGTTCGCCTGGTTCAGCTCCTCGTAGAGCGAGTAGACCGGGTTGTTGAAGCCGCGCGCCTGCCCCACCGTGGTGATGTCGGGGAACGGAAGCCGGTAGGATCGGTGCAGGCCGGAGTTCGGGTCGAGATACGGGAAGTTGTTGAAGTCCGGCGGGGTGCGGAGCAGGCCGAGGAGCAGGCCGTTCACGTTGTTGCCGCGCTGCGTGAAGTGTCCGCGCGTGTCCGCGTAGGCGAAGTTGCCGCCCACGGTGAACGTCTCGGCAAGCTTGTGCGACGCGTTGAGGCGCGCGGTCGATCGGTCGTAATAGTTGTTCGGCCCGATGAACACGCCCTGATTCCTGTTCAAGTTGCCCGAGAGATAGAACGTCGTGCGTTCATTGCCGCCCGACATGGACAGCACGTTGTCGTTCTGGTGTCCCGTGCGGAACGCCTCGGAGGCATGATCGAACGGCGTGACCGTCAGCCGGGGGCCCCAGGTGCGGTTGCATGGTCCGCCCGGTGCGACGCCGGTCCGGGCAGCGCAGGAGGCGGACAGCACGTTCGCCCGTCCCTGACCGAACGCCGTTTGCAGCGGGTACTTGCGGGTGACGTCATCGTTGGTGACGGACGACCGGAGGGAGTACTTGGTGGCCCCGGCGCGCCCGCGCTTCGTCGTGATGAGCACGACGCCGTTCGCCGCGCGCGATCCGTAGATCGCGCCAGCCGCCGCGCCCTTGAGGATCTCCACGGACTCGATGTCGTCCGGATTGATGTCCGACATGCGATTGGGCTGCGATGTCCCCTCGATCTCGCCGCCGTTGTCCTGGCCGCCCTGTCCCGTCCCGCCGGCATCGACCGGGTTGAAGTTCGTCGTCGAATAGCTGCCGTTGTCCAGCGGCACTCCGTCGACGACGAACAGCGGCTGCGCCGAGCCCTGGATGGTACGCAGGCCACGGATCTTGATGCTGGACGACGCGCCCGGGTCGCCCGACGACGAAGTCACATCGACGCCGGGCGCCTTGGCGGCGAGCGCCTGCACGACGTTGCTCTCGTTCGCCTTCACGATGAGATCCGCCGGCACGGTGTTGCGCACGCTGCCGAGCTTCTCGACCTCGGTGGCGGTCCCCGCGCCGGTGATGACCACCTCGCCGAGCTGCAACGGATTCGTCTCGAGCGCGAAGTCCTGCGTGATCGCGCCCGGATTGAGGGTGATGCGGACGCTGCGCGGCTTGTACCCGACACGGCGGGCCGCGAGGACCACGCTCTGCCGCGTGACGCGGGCGCCGGGCACCACGATGGCATACCGGCCATCGTCGCGGGACTGCGCGCCGACGCCGAGCTCGGCGATCGACACGGTTACGGCACCGAGCGGCGTGCCGCCCTCGCCGGTGATACGGCCCGTGATCGTCGCCGCCTCCTGTGCGGCGGCGATGGCGGGGAGCAGCGCGAGCGCCGCGAGGGGAACCAGAGTCGTGCGGAACAGCTGTCGCATACCTCCTCCAATCAGTGCGTGGGGTGGAGAGGTCGAGCCTTGAACCGGAATTCTTGCCGCTACTCGCTGCCGCGCGTGCGCTCGCTTGTCGTCCGAACTGGCAGCATACCGCGAATGGAATCGCACCAGGCAGAGGGTCGCCAGGTGGCGCGGAGAGGGACCGTTTGACGGCGGGCGCTACGATACGGGCGAGGGCGGACCGTGTCAAATGCGCCCGCGAGCGCCTGTCGTGAGACACCCGCGCTCTCTGGCCGGCGTCACAATGCCGCGAACCGGGCGTGTCCACGCGGCCCCGCCGACGCGTCGTTCGGAGCAGATGTTTAGGCACGGCAACATGGTGGGCAAAACGGCCCGTCGCGGAGGGACTCGCGCGGTCGTCATCGGCCGCGCACATTTCCCGGGATGCACGGGTAGCCGCGATGCCGCGGCCCCCCTCGAGCCATCGGCACGCCGCCGCGGCTCGCCGTGCACGGTGCACGCGCAGTCCGTGCACGTGACGAGAGCGCGACTCGCGGGGTTTCGAAGGAGACGTACTGCGCCGGCCGTCCGCGCCGCGGGCCCGGCGCGTCGGCGCCGTAGGAAGACTCCCGCCTGGTGCCTCCCGTGGCGGTCGTCTTGCAGAAGGGAATGCGACACCGAGGACAACCGGCGGCAACCCGGCAGCACCGGCGATCGAAGAATTTGCCTCTGCCGGTAGAATCTGTAGCAATTCGCGCTATATTCTGCTTCCGCGGCACGGGGTGTGCCAGTTCCCGAGCCCGGTAGAATGCGACGACTCTCGTCGCACCCGCAACCTCGCCCGCGGGGAACTAGACAACAGGGCGACGGCGACGGAGGACAAGGATGAAGACTCGGAACTCAGTGTTGTACGCACTCGGCCTCGCAGCCGCCATTTCGTTTGGTGCTTCCATGACGGCGGACGCTCAGGCCAGGACCAAGACCCCCAGACGGCGTGCCCGTCCCGCCCAGCGCATCCCCGTGCGCAAGGACGTGCCCCAGCCGGCGAAGACGGACACCGTCATCGTCACCCGCGTCGACACCGTGACGGTGCGTCGCGTCGATACCCTCACGGGGCCCACGGTGATGCGGTATGACACCGTGACCCGCATGGTGTATCCGCCGCTCCAGCGGCTGCCTGGCCTGTTCTTCGGAATCGGCGCCGGCTCGACCATCCCGATGAACAACATTCGCGCGCTCGTGAAGGACAGCTGGGGCTTCCAGGGCCAGGTCGGGTTCTTCCCGATGAACAGCCCGCTGGGCCTCCGCGCCGACGCCACCTTCGGGCAGCTGCACGCCCGTGAGACCGATTGCCCGACCTGCAAGAGCGCCAAGCTGTGGTCGGTCGGTGGTGACGTGATCCTCCGCATGCCCCTCGATCGGACGAGCAAGCTGAACCCGGTGCTCTACATCTTCGGCGGCGGCGGCTACGCGAAGTTCAGCGACGTCGATCCGCGGTACACCGCGTTCTTCAAGTCCACGAAGGAGCCGGTGTGGAACAACGAGGGCAAGTTCTACTATGACGTCGGCCCGGGCGTCGACTTCAACGTCGGCGGCCTGCACCTCTACGCCGAGGGCAAGTACTACACGATCCTGACCGACCGCAAGAACGTGCACGTCTTCCCCGTGTACGGCGGCATCAAGTTCTACTAGTCGTCGCGGTCGTCGCTCCTGCTGTCGCATCTCGAGCTGCGGAGGGCGTGAACCTTCACGTCCTCCGCAGTGTAGTTTCCAGACCATGCCGCGCCATCGCCTCTCCAGCATTCGGCTGAGCCTGCTTCTGCTCGCCCTCTCGGCTTCTGTCGCGTCCGCTCAACGCACGCCGACGGCCGCCGACACCCTCGCCGTCACCCGTACCGATTCGACCCGCGCGACCGGCGGGGGGTGGCTCGTCGCCCTCCTCAAGAAGATCGCGCGACGCAGCGACGACAGCGTGATGGTGGCTGCCACTACCACCACCGAAAGCGACGGCACCATCGCCGACGACGCCGCGGCCACCGCCACTCGGCGCGTCTTCAGCTCGCGGAAGGACAGCCTGGCCTACGAGTCGGCGCGCACCGCGGCCGACCGCGCGAACGGCTACCGCCTCGTCGTCGACATCTTCGCGCACCAGCTCTACGTCATCGACCGCGAGGATACCCTCTACACCGCGCCCGTCGCGACGGCGATGAACGCGACGCTGAGCTACGGCGGCAAGTCGTGGCGCTTCGAGACCCCGCGCGGCGTGCGGAAGGTGCTCTCGAAGGACAAGGACCCGATCTGGACACCCCCCGAATGGCACTACGCCGAGGTCGCGCTCGAGCACCAGCTCAAGCTGCGTCAGCTGCAGCGCGGCCAGACGGTCCGTCTCAGCGACGGCACGAAGCTGACGACCCGGGGGGACGAGGTGGGCATCATCTCGCCCGGCGAGAAGGAGTTCGTTCCCCTCGTGCTCGACGAGCACGTGGTGTTCGACAACACGCTCTTCATCCCCCCGGCGGGCACGAAGCATCGGAGCATCCAGGGCGAGCTGGGACACTTCCGGCTGGCACTGGGTGACGGCTACCAGCTCCACGGCACGCCCTACTCCAACTCGATCGGGGCCGCGGTCACGCATGGCTGCATCCGCCTGCGCGACGAAGACATCGAGTGGCTGTACGACAACGTGCCGGTGGGCGCGCGCGTCTATCTCTACTGACAAATACTGTGAACGCGGTGAACCGTGAACGGTGAACCGTAAGAGCGTTTAGGTCCGAGAGGCGGAGGGGCACACTGGACTGAGTCCAGTGTGCCCCTTCGTCGTTACGGATCACGGTTCACCGTTCACGGTTCACGTTCGACCAGCGCGGAATCGCGAGCCCGCCCGCGTCTTCGTAGAACTGGATGTGACCCGGCGCGAGCTGCTTGGTGAGCAGAATGATCTGCCCCGTATGCAGCGCGAAGTGCTCGACGACGTGATAGACCGCGTCGAACACGGAGACGTCGCGACCCTGGATGGTGCGGCGTTCCCCGAGCGTGGCGGGGGTGAGCGCCGCGATCACCGCGTCGGCCTCGTCGAGCGTGGCGCGCAGGCTCCCGAACAGCGTGTCCGCCGCGGCCCCCTCCCGGGCGGCGAACTCCGCGCTGCGATAGCGGGCGTCGGGCGCGCCGCCGACGGCGCTCACGATCCACTGGCGCACGTTTCCCTCGAGGTGCACCAGCAGGTTCCCGATGCTGTTCGAGCGCTCGTCGGCACGGGTCCAGAGCGCCGCCGCAGGAAGCGCCTCGAGACAGTGGCGGATCTTCGTGGGATACTCGAACGCCAGATAATGGCGCGATCGCTCGAGAAACGATGTGGTGAGGTCCATGGCGACGGTGGCTGACGTCGCCGGAAGCTATCACCGACCCACGCGGCGTGGCGACGGGCGCGACACGGGCGCGGCCCCGCCACCAGCCGGTGAGCCTACGGCGTGATGAGAACCGGCGTGCCGATCGGCACGACGCTCCAGAGCTCCTCGATCTCCTCGTCCGTCAACGCGACACAGCCGTTGGTCCAGTCGGCCGTGCGGTGGTACGCGCCGACGCTCCCTTTCCCGTTCGGCAGGCCGTGGATCATGATGTTGCCACCGGGATCGACGCCGAGCGCCTCGGCGCGCTGCCGGTGGGCCGCGTCGGGGTAGGAGATCCGCAGCGAGAGATGGTAGTCGCTGTGCGCGTTGCGTCCCTCGATGGAGAAGAGCCCCTCCGGGGTGCGGCGGTCGCCGGCGGAGAGCTTGTCGCCGACGGGGTTACCCCCCAGCGCCACGAGATAGCTCCGGATCGGCCGCCCCATGTGATACAGGGTGAGCCGGTGCGCCCGCTTCTCGATCACCACGCTGTCGGCGAGGCCGACCGGACCACCCCCCGTCCGCGGGCGGGTGATGCGCACGGGCAGCTTGGTCGCAGGAGCCTTCGCGGGCGGATCGGTGGGCCCGACGAGCAGGGCCGCGAGAAGGAGGGCGTGCAGCATGAGAGGCCGCCGAGGAGGGAGAAACGCACGAGAGCGGACTCAGGCGTGGCCAGTCCGCGCATCCCCTAGACGATCGATCTCACCCGCGCGATACGAGTTCTCCACATGCCAAACGAGCCCGTTTCCCGAGGGAAACGAGCTCGTTCGGCGCCGACTGGTGCGGCGGGTCACACCGCCATCATCTTTGTGATTCCTACCAGATCTGCGCCCGGATCGAGTCCCCGCGGACCATCGGATCGCCCGGCGAGCAGCTGAACGCCCGGGCGAACTCCGGCATGTTCGACAGCGGCCCGTTCACCCGCCACCGCGCCGGCGCGTGCGGATTGGTGTTGACCTGCACCCGTTCCGCCTCCGGCCGGCTGGCCTCGCGCCACACCTGTGCCCACGAGAGGAAGAACCGCTGCTCCGGGGTGAATCCGTCGATCTTCGCCGGCCGCGGCTTCCCGGCCAGCGACTTCTGGAACGCCGCATAGGCGATCGTGAGCCCGCCCAGGTCGGCGATGTTCTCGCCGAGCGTGAGCTTGCCGTTCACGTGCGTGGCGGAGTCGATGACGGTGTACCGGTCGAACTGGTCGGAGACGAGCTGGGCGCGTGCCTTGTACGCGGCGGCGTCCTGCGACGTCCACCAATCGCGCAGGTTGCCGGCGGCGTCGAACTGCCGCCCCTGGTCGTCGAATCCGTGGGTCATCTCGTGCCCGATGACGGCGCCCATCCCACCATAGTTCACCGCGTCGTCCGCGGTGGGATCGTAGAAGGGCGGCTGGAGGATCCCCGCCGGGAAGACGATCTCGTTGAGCGTCGGGCTGTAATAGGCGTTCACCGTGGGCGGAATCATCCCCCACTCCGTGCGGTCCACCGGCTTCCCGAGCTTCGCCCACTGGCGCGCCGTGCCCCATCGATTGGCCGCCAGCAGGTTCTCCGCGTACGCGCCCCGCTTCACCCGCAGCGCGGAGTAGTCCCGCCACTTGTCGGGATACCCGATCTTGCGCGTGAACGCATCGAGCTTCACCAGCGCCATCCGCTTCGTGCTGTCCGACATCCAGCCGAGCTGCCCGATGCGCTCCCGCAGCGCGTCGCGCAGGTTGTTCACCATGGCCAGCGCCCGCGCCTTCGCCGCCGGCGTGAAGGTCCGCGCCACGTACAGCTCGCCGACCGCCTCGCCGAGCACGGCCTCGGTCGCGCCGAGGCAGCGCTTCCAGCGCGGACGCAGCTCCTTGGCGCCCGTGAGGTTCTGCGACCACGAGAAGGCCTGGTTCACGAACGCGCTGCTCAACGCCGGCATCGAGGTGTTCGCGGCGCGCCAGCGCAGATAGGCCTTCCAGTCCTCGAGCGGGACGGTGGCCACCAGGGTGTCGAGCGTGCGGAAGAAATCGGGCTGGCGCACGTTCACCACGGTGACGTGCTTCGCGCCCACGTCCTGGAGATAGCGCGTCATGTCGACGTGCGGTGCGAGCGCCTGGAACTCCGTGAGCGACATCTTGTGATACACGGCGTTCGGGTCCCGCATGGCCACGCGTGGCATGCTGCCGCTGGCGAGACGCGTCTCGAGCGCCATCACGCGTGCCGCATCGCGCTGCGCGTCGGCGTCGCTCTCCCCGAGCAGCACGAAGGTGCGCGCCACGTGCTCGACGTACCTGCCCTGCAGCGCCTTCGACTTCTCGTCGGTGCGGAGGTAGTAGTCGCGCTCGGGCATGCCGAGGCCACCCTGCCCCGCCTGGGCGATCATGTCGGCGCTGCTCTTCGGATCCTGCGCGGCGCCGATGCCGAACGGCGCCAGCCCGGCGCGCTGGTCGAGATCACCGAACGAACGGCTCAGCTGCTCCCGGGTGGTGATCGCGGCGATCGCGTCGAGCGTCGGCTGCAGGGGCGTCCGCCCCATCGCCTCGATCCGCGACGAATCCATGCACGTGCCGTAGAAGGTGCCGATCTTCCAGAGGTTGCTTCCGGCCCTGGCGGTCGGGGCGCGCTTCGCCGCGTCCTCCAGGATGTCGTGCACCACCGCCTCGTTCTTGTCCGAGAGCTGCTGGAAGCTGCCCCACACCGCGTACGCGGCGGGAATGGTGGCGCGCGTCTGCCAGCCGCCGTTCGCGTACTCGTAGAAGTCCTGACAGGCGAGGCAGGTGGTGTCCATGTTCGCCCGGTCGATCGCGCGCGACGCGGGAGTCGTCTGGGCGGCGGCCGTCGCCGCGGCGGCGATCACGAGCAGCGCCGCGAGGACGCCTCGGGTGAGAGTCTGCATCATGGGAGAGTGGGAACGAGGGTGGACGCGGCACGTGCCGCGTCCTCGTACGCTAACACTAGCGGCCCTGGTCGTACACGATGTCCACGGGGATCCCCTTCGACCGCAGGCGGTCGAGATCGCCGCGCAGCACCGCCCCGATCGTGCCGCGGTCGCTGTAGAGCCGCGCCACCCCGGCATAATCCCCGTTCCCTTGCAGGGTGAGGATGTCGCGGGAGAGGGCATCCGCGGCCGAGCGCATCCGCGCGACGTCGACGCGGTACTTGCCGTTCGCCTCGCGGGTGAAGGCGCCGGCGTCCTGGAGATAGTTGAAGGCGACGACGTTGGCGCGTCCATGCGCATCCGCCGCGCCGAAGCGCACCGAACGAAAGAGGCTCGCGAGAAAGGTGACGTAGTTGTCGTCGATCGACTCGCTCCCCATCTCGCCCTGCGCATTGAGCTGCCGCACCATGTAGAGGCCGAGGATGTCGGCCTTCCCCTCCTCGAGGGCGCCTGCCTTCTCCTTCAGCGCCGCGCGCACCGTGCCCTTGCCGTCGATCGTGTTCTTGATGCCCAGGCCATGCGCCACCTCGTGGAACATGACGTTCTCGAAGAAGGCGTCGAAGGTGACGTGCGGGAGCTGGTCGTCGACGATCAGCTCCTGCGCGATGGGGAGCAGGATGCGGTCGTACTTGGCGCGCATGGCGTTCTTGAGCTGGAGCCGCCGCGTCCCCTTCCGCAGCTGCACCGTCTCGTCGTTCGGCAGATTGATCGCGATCGTCTTCGAGCCGACGTTCGCCTGGCCCGCGACGTACACGACGTCGTACGCGTTGAGGTCGGCGTCGGTGCCCGGCCGCTCGCGCTTGTACGCGGCCGGCACGGGGATGCCGCGCTGCAGCGCTGGCAGCATCCGCGCGTACTTCGCCAGCCGCTGGCTCCAGGCGAGATCCTTCACGAGCACGAACGCCTCGTTGGCCGCCTTGTAGCCGAACAGCTCGTCCTCGTAGGTCTCGATGGGCCCGAGCACCAGCTCCAGCCTGTTCCGCTTCATGTCCATCCAGGCCAGGTCGCTCGGCTGGTAGCGATCGGTGACGAGCGCCGTCGCCAGGAGCGTGAGGTATCGGCGCAGGCCCGGATCCTCGGCGAGTGTCGCGGCCTCGCGCAGCTTGGCCGCGGCGCGCTCGTTGGCCGAGGCGAAGAACTGCCCGTAGGGAATGGCGACCAATTCGCCTCGGCCATCGCGCCGTACCATCGTGTAGAGCGACTTGAGGCTGTCGGCGCGGCGGCCGCCCGGTGCGACCGCCCGCTCGAACTCGTCCTTCGTCATGTCGCGCGGATAGAAGTTCGCGCCGGCGGGCTTGGGGCCGGCGCCGGCGACGAAGGGCGCGTTGTCGTCGAGCCGGTCCCACGGGCCGACGTTGATCTCGACGAGCCGCCGGACGTCGGCCTGCGGGATGTTGCGCAGCAGCGAATCGCGATTGCCGAAGGCCTGCATCCAGTAGATGCCGTGCATCTCGCGCGCGGCGTCGATGAGCAGCGGCAGCATGCGCCGCTCCCAGCGCGTCAGCCCCGCCGTGTCGGGGGCGAGGCGGACCGTCGTGTAGCGGGCCAGTCGTTCGGCCGGGCTGGCGGGCGGCAGCTGCGACGGGTTCGACGGCAGCGGCGTCGGCCTGGTCGCCGTCGGCGCGACGGGGGCAGCGGGTCGACCGCCCTCGTTCCAGCGCGGGGTCGGACCGTCGGCGAGCAGGCGCGTCGCCTGCGCTGCCGCGTGCACCACCGCCGTCATGTGTGCGAAGTCGACGTGCGCCACGTCGTCGCTCGGATGGTGGTAGTCCTCGTGCATGTTGTACGACGACAGCGTGTGCGCGGGGATGCCCATCTGCGCGAAGGCGATGTTGTCGCTGCGCGTGAAGAACTGCTGGGCGAGGCGGCGGTCGGCGACGATCGGCAGCCCCGCCGCGGCGAACATCGCGCCCATCGTGGAGCGCTCGTAACCGGTGAGCCAGGCGCGGCCCGGACCGCCCGCGAGAGAGTCCGGGCGGCCGATCATCTCGATCTCGAGGTTGGCGGTGAGCTGCGACAGCGGAACCGCCGGATGCGCGATGAACCATCGGGTGCCGAGGAGTCCCACCTCTTCGCCCGTCGTGGCGACGAACAGGACGGTGCGCTTCGGCGCCGGCCCCGCGGCCAGCGCACGCGCCGCCTCGAGCACGGCCACCACGCCGGACGCATCGTCGTCGGCGCCGTTGTAGATGGAGTCGCCGTTGACCGCGGTGCCGACCCCCAGATGATCGTAGTGGGCGTCGACGAGCACGACGGAGTCGCGCAGCACCGGATCGCTCCCACGGAGCCGCCCGACGACGTTCACCGCGGTGCGCCGGCGCGCGACCGGTACGGTATCGAGCGCCGCGAAGCTGGCGTAGCCCACCGGCCGCGTGCGGGTGACGACGGTGCCGTTCGGCATCGTGCGCGACTGGGTGGCCACCGCCACGGGCACGCGCTGGAAGTAGCCGCTGTCCCCCGCCGGCTCGAGCCCGATCCGCTGCATCTCGGCGGCGATGATCCGGGCCGCACGCGCGGACCCGGGTGTGCCGGTCGCGCGGCCCTCGAGCGAGTCGTCGGCGAGAGCGCTCAGCAGACGCCGGACGTCGCTCTCGGTGGGAATGGACCGTCGCGGAATCTGGGCAGGAGCCGGAGGCGCGACGCCGGCGAGAGAGGCCGCCAGAGCCACGCCGAGCCCCAACACGAACAGCCTCGGACGAAGGAGCGAGGTCATCGGGAATTCAACGAGAAAGGGGGAAGAGACGCGGCAACCCCGCGTCCAGCGAGAATACCGCGCGATTTCGGGTCACGCCACGGTCGTTCGGTGGAACGTCGCTTGCCCAGGTGTTTACGACCACTGGTTTTTCTTACTCACGGGATGGATGCATGATCCAGAGACGTACGCGGAACAGAATTGCCCTCTTCGGTGCCCCACTGGCCGTCGCGTTGGTGCTCGGCCTTGGCGCTCTCCGAACGCCGGTGGCCGATGGCACGCTGACGCTCGAGGCCAGCCTGTCGGCCAAGAAGCTGACGGTACGGCGGGACGGCGAGGTCGTGAAGGAATACGACGTGGCGGTCGGCCGGGACGGCCACCCCACGCCCACCGGGGAGTTCAGCATCCAGAAGATCGTCTGGAACCCCGCCTGGGCTCCGCCGGACGCCAAGTGGGCCCAGGGCAAGTCGGCGAAGGGGCCCGGCCATCCGGCGAATCCGATGAAGCTCGTCAAGATCTTCTGGAAGGAGCCGGACTACTACATCCACGGCACAGGCGACGTGGAGTCCCTCGGCTCGGCGGCCTCACATGGGTGCCTCCGCATGGACCCCGATGAGGCGGGCGAGCTGGCCTTGATGGTGATGGAGAATGCTGGCCAGTTCCGCGACTGGGATTGGGTGAAGGGCATCCTGCATCTCGGCGAGCAGCGCGTCGTGCGGCTGGCGACGCCGACGCCCTTGACGGTGTCGCCGTAGCGCCGAGGCACGCGGGGTGGGGCGCGCCGGCATGTGAGTTGCCCCGCATCCGCGGCGCTCCCTATCCCTCCCGGAGGAACGTGACATGGATCTCCTGACCTGGATCATCGTCGGGCTGGTAGCTGGCGTGCTCGCCTCGCTCGTGATGGGCGGAACGGGCTTCGGCATCATCGGCGACATCGTCATCGGCATCGTCGGCGCCTTCGTCGGCGGCTGGCTCTTTCGCCGGCTCGGCGTCTCGTCGCCGATGGGCGGTCTCGCGGGGGTGATCTTCGTCGCCTTCATCGGCGCGGTGGTGTTGATCTTCATCCTGCGATTGATCCGCGGCGGTCGCAGACCGGCAGTGTAGGATCGGGCGGTCGGGCGGTCGGGCGGTCAGACCGCCGGACCGCCCCACTCCAGCTCCATCGTCTCGCCCGGCTGCGACGCCTGCCATCGCCGGACGAGCTCCGAGAGGCGCGCCCGCACCCGATCCAGATCCGCGTCGGTGACGGAGACGGGGGAGGCGAGGCCGGCGTTCGCGAAGTAGGCGGCCGCCGAGGCGTTGCAGTCCTCGGCCGTGAGGCGATCGCCCGCGGCGCGCGCCGTATCGAAGCACCCGACGATCACCTCGGCCGGGAGCGCCTCTCGTGGCAGCGGTCCGCGCGGCCATGGCGTGCCGAAGTCGGTGAGCGCCCACCCTTCGGCGACGAGGCCGTAGAATCCGCGGCGGAGCTCGAGCTCCGTCTCGACCGCGTAATGCGTCAGGTCGTGCACCGCGAAGAACTCCGCGGTAGGGCCCGTGCGCTTCTGCCAGGTGCTCGTGCCGTCGGCGCGCCGGAGGGTGAAGACCACCCCACCGTCAGTCCGCCGCGTGAGGGCGATCGTCAGCGCCGGCCGCGCCACCACTCAGCCGACCGCGGTGGGATACCTGCCGGGGTGGAGGCGGCGCGCCAGATCGGCCGCGTCGACCGCGTTGGCGACCGTCGCCTCGAGGTCGCGAAGAATCCCGTCGTGGAGGCCGTAGACGCATCCGTGGATCGTGAGCGGCTGGCCGCGCTCCCACGCGTCCTGCACCACCGTCGCCCGTGCCGTGTTCAGCACCTGTTCGGCGACGTTCAGCTCACAGAGCCGGTTCACGCGAGCCTCGCCGGCGAGCGGCGCGAGCTCGGCTTCGTGCTGCTGGGCCACGTCCTGCACATGACGCAGCCAGTTGTCGATCAGGCCGTACCGCTGGTCGTCCAGCGCCGCGCGCACACCGCCGCAGCCGTAGTGACCCGTGACGAGGATGTGCTCGACCTTCAGCACGTCCACCGCGTACTGGACGACGGTGAGGCAGTTGAGGTCCGTGTGCACCACGACGTTGGCGACGTTGCGGTGCACGAACATCTCGCCGGGCGGAAGCCCGACGATCTCGTTGGCCGGCACGCGGCTGTCCGAGCACCCGATCCACATGTACTTCGGCGCCTGCTGCGCGATGAGGCGCGTGAAGAAGGCCGGATCAGCGCGCACCATCTCGGCGGCCCAGGCGCGATTGTTGGCGAAGAGCTCTGGAATCTGCGTCATCGGGTGCGGCCGGCGGCGGTCAGGCGGGCGATCAATCGGCCGACGTGAAGGTGATGTCGGTGTCGATCGGCTTGCCGTGGCGCCACACCCCCGCGCCGTTGCGGGGGGCCGTCACCACCTCGAAGCGGACCTCGAGCTCCTGGGGCGCATCGGCGAAGGTCGGCCGGAGATCGTGGAGCACGGCGGTATACGCCGCCTCGTGATCGCTCGCGGAGACGATCCCGACGTGAATCGGGTGCGCAAAGCGCTGCATCTCCATCGCGCCCGGAATCTTCTCGGCGATGTAATAGACGTAGGTGTACACGGTCGGTCGGTTGAAAGGTCGAGATCGATTCCCCGATTATATAGCCCGAGGACGGCCCCGAAGCCAGCGGACGGGCGCCGACGGTGTGCGCGGCCCGATGCTACTGGGCGCTCACGGCATCCACGGTGAACACCAGGACGGAGTTCCCCGGAATGGGCCCGTAGTCGTACCGGCCGTACGCGAGCTCCGGCGGGATGATGAGCTGGCGGCGTCCGCCGACCTTCATCCCGACCAGGCCCTGATCCCATCCCTTGATCACCTGGCCGGACCCGAGCGTGAAGGAGAAGACGGGCTTGGGCGCCGCGTTCGCGTCGAACACGTCGCCGTTGACGAAGTAGCCGACGTACCGCATCCCCACCGTCTGGCCGGCGGCGAGCACGGTGCCGGTGCCGACGGTGATGTCGCGGTAGTAGAGCCCGGAGGGCAGCTTCGTCGACTGCGCGAGGGTCACGCCGAGCGACGGGTCGAAGGTGGTCTGTTCGATGGGCACGGCAACGGGTTCGGTGGTTGAGCCGGCGCAGGCGGCGGTGGCGCACAGCAGGATGGCGAGCAGACGAAAGCGCATGAGATCGAGTGAGGAGGTGTGGACGATCGGGACGAACGGACGAGCTAGCCTGCCCCGCCCTGCTCGCGATCGCGTCGAACGGGAACGCGCTTGCCCTTGATCGTCGCGCCACGGAGGGTGTCGATGATGCCGTCCGCGATCTCGTCCGGCACCTCGACCAGGGAGAAGCGCTCGGTGATCTGGATGGCGCCGATGGCGCGCGGATCCACGCCCGCCTCGTTGACGATGGCCCCGACGAGATCCGCCGGCCGCACCTTCGCCTGGCGCCCCGCGCCGATGTACAGGCGGGCGACGTCCCATTCCGGCGTGATGCGCTCGCGCTTGCCTCCGCTGCTCCGCGCCCCCGCTTTGGCCGCCTCGTGGCGACGGGATCCGGCGCGCGGCGTCGGCGCGCGATCGCGCTCGCTGCGCGTCGGCCGCTCCGGCCGCAGCGTCACGGTCGGTATCTCCTCCGGATCGCCATCGCGCTCCGTGGCATCCGCCTGCTTCACCGCCGCCGCCGCGACGTCCATGACGTCGAACTCCTGCGCCAGCGAGTCGACGAGCACGCGAAACTGATCCAGCCCGCCGGCGAGGATCGTCTCGCGGAGGGAAGCACGGGTCATCTCCAGCCGCCGCGCGCGAAGGTCCGCCACGGTCGGCACCGCGGCGATCTCGATCTTCTGCTTGGTCTGATACTCGATGTTGCGCAGCAGCCGGTGCTCGCGCGGCTCGGCCAGGGTGATGGCGACGCCCTCGCGGCCGGCCCGGCCGGTGCGCCCGATGCGATGCACGTACGCCTCGGCGGCGCTCGGCACGTCGTAGTTCACCACGTGCGACACGTGCTGCACGTCGAGCCCGCGCGCGGCGACGTCGGTCGCGACGAGCAGATCGGTGGTGTTCGCGCGGAACTTCTTCATCACCCGGTCGCGCTGCTCCTGCGACAGGCCGCCGTGCAGCGCCTCGGCGCGGTAGCCGCGGCCGTTCAGCGTCTCGGTGACCTCGTCCACCTCCGTCCGCGTGCGGCAGAACACGATCGCCGACGTCGGGTTCTCCACGTCGAGGACGCGGCCGAGCGTCGCCATCTTGTGCGCGCGCGAGACGATGTACGCCACCTGACGCACCCGCGGCGCCGAGCCGGCCGGCACGACCTCGCGGTCGATGCGCACGCGAACGGGGTTCCGGAGGTGCTTGTTCGCGATCTCGGCGATCCGCGGCGGAAGCGTCGCGCTGAAGAGCGCCGTCTGCCGCTCGGCGGGCATCGCCTCGAGGATGGCCTCGAGATCCTCGGCGAAGCCCATGTCGAGCATCTCGTCGGCCTCGTCGAGGATGACAGTGCGCACTCCCTCGAGCCGCAGCGTCTTGCGCCGGATGTGGTCGAGCGCCCGGCCCGGCGTGGCGACGACGACGTCGACACCGCGCTTCAGCGAACGGATCTGGGTCTCCATGCTCGCGCCGCCGTAGATCGGGAGCGCCACGATCCCCATCGCCTTGCCGTACTTGTGCACCGCTTCCGCTACCTGCATCGCCAGCTCGCGCGTGGGCACGAGGATGAAGGCGCGCGTGCGCTCGCGCGGCTCGGCGTCCGGTGTGAGCAGGTGGAGCAGCGGGAGCGCGAACGCCGCCGTCTTGCCGGTGCCGGTCGCCGCCTGGCCGAGGACGTCCCGGCCCTCGAGGAGGGGCGGGATCGCTTCGCGCTGCACGGGCGTCGGCTCCTCGTAGCCGAGCGCGGCGAGCGCGGAGACGACGCGCGTGTCGAGACCGAGACCGGAGAAGCCGGCGGCGGACGGAGAGCCGTCTGGGCTCGCGGTGCGGGGTGTCATGGTCGAAAGATACACGGTCGGGCGGTCAGGCGGTCGGACAGCCTGACGGTCAGACGGCAAGCTGTCGGACCGTCGGAGCATCAGACCGATATCTTTTTCCGATGGACGATGCTGACGGCCTGCCATTCGAGATCCGCCTCTCACCGATGCAGGGCCAGGGTGCCTTCGCCACCCGGCCCATTTCGGCGGGGACGCGGCTCATCGAGTACGCCGGTCAACGGCTCACGCCGGCCGAGGCGGACGCTCGCTATCCCGACGTCGCCGGCGAGCGCCACCACACCTTCCTGTTCGCCATCGACGACGAGATCGTGATCGATGCCGCGGTCGACGGCAACGAGGCGCGCTTCATCAACCACTCGTGCGATCCGAACTGCGACGCAGTGATCGACGACGGACGGATCTGGATCGAGACGATCCGCGACGTCGCGCCCGGCGAGGAGCTGGCGTACGACTACGCCTATGTGCTGGAGGAGCGGCACTCTCCCGCCGCCAAGCGCCGCTTTCCCTGCCACTGCGGGGCGGCGTCCTGCCGCGGGACGATCCTCGCGAAGAAGCGCTAGCTCGGGCGGCGCGATGCCGCCAGCTCGGCCTTCTCGCGGAAGGAGAAGATGCGACCGCACTGCGTGCAGGCGAAGCTGCCCGTCGGAACGCCAAGGTCGTACAGCTTGGCGAGCTGCGGATGCTCGCATGGCCCATCGCCCCACGCCTCGCGGAGCTGCTGCGCACGCTTCTGTTTCATCGGCCGTCCTGTGGCGCCTGGTGGAGATTGGTCGGGCGGGTG
>JABFYH010000102.1 GCA_013361335.1 Gemmatimonadaceae bacterium
GCCGTCGTCTCGAAGGGGAGCCAGTAGACGAAGAAGCCGAGGTCGGCGCCGAAGTACGGATCGGTCTCGCCGAAGGGGCGGCCGATGGCGGCGAGGAGCGCTTCGTACCACTCCTCGCCGGGAAGCATCAGGGCCACGCCGACGAACGCGGCGAGGACGGCGGCGATGAACAGCAGGTAGCGGCCCGGCACCTCCTCGCCGATCTCGATGTTGGCGATGCGCCGCGGCAGCACAAGCGACACCACCGACTGCCGCACGGCGTACAGGTTCACGAAGGCGAAGAGCGACGCTGCGGCGAAGGAGCCGGCGGCGAGGATGACCGTCGTCACGACGCGCGTCCGCCAGACCTCGGAGGCGCCGAGGGACTCGTACCAGAGAAAGTCGGTGTAGAGCGCGGCGATCCAGCGTCCCAGCAGGAGGAAGAGCGCGGTCGCCGCCAGCGCCCCGAAGACGAGCCGCCGGCGGCTCATCTCAAACCGCGGCGCCCTGCTGCCGCAGCCATCCCTCCATCTCGCCGCGGATCTCCGCCAGCCGCGCCGCCGTGCGCGCCTCGAACCGCGTGACGATGATCGGCTGGGTGTTCGACGCGCGAATCAGCCCCCAGCCGTCGCCGTAGAGCACCCGCACGCCGTCGACGTCGATGACGTCGTGGCGCGACCGGAAGTGATCGACCGCGCGCTGGACGATCTCGAACTTGAGCCGGTCGTCGCAATCGACGCGGATCTCCGGCGTGCTCACGAACTCCGGGACGTTGGCGAGCAGCTCGCGCACGGGACGACCGGAGTCGGCCACGATCCGCAGCAGCCGCGCCGCGCCGTAGAGCGCGTCGTCGTGGCCGTAGAACCCCTCGGTGAAGAACATGTGGCCGCTCATCTCCCCGGCGAGCGGGGCGCGCGTCTCCTTCATCTTCTCCTTGATGAGGGAGTGCCCGGTCTTCCACATGATCGGCGTGCCGCCGGCCTTCCGGATCTCGTCGGGCAGCGCCTGGCTGCACTTGACGTCGAAGATGATCGGCTGCCCCGCGCCGGCACGGGCGAGGACGTCGCGCGCGTACAGGATGAGGATGTGATCTCCCCACACGATGCGCCCTTCACCGTCGACCATGCCGATGCGGTCGGCGTCGCCATCGAAGGCGAGGCCGATCTCGGCGCGCTCGCGTTTCACGGCGGCCACCAGATCCTCGAGGTTCTCGGGGACGGTGGGATCCGGGTGATGGTTGGGAAAGGTGCCGTCGCTCTCGGTGAACAGCCCGACGGCGTTCAGGCCGAGTGCCCGCATGAGCTGGGGCGCGACGAGGGCGCCGGCGCCGTTGCCGCAGTCGTAGACGACCTTCATCGGCCGGGAGATCTTCCCGATGCGTGCGGCGACGTCGGCGACGTACCGATCGATCACCTGCTCCCGCCTCACCCGCCCTGGCGGTCCGCCCTTGGGCGCGGCGTCCGCGCGAATGAGGGCGAGCAGGCGCTGGATGTCCTCGCCGTGCAGCGAGCCGGTGCCGAACGACAGCTTGAAGCCGTTGTACTCCGCCGGGTTGTGCGAGCCGGTGATCTGGATCCCGCCGACGACCGGGAGATGATGGAGGCTCCAGTAGAGGAGCGGCGTCGGGACGACGTCGATGTCGACGACGCTGACCCCTGCCTCGGTCAGGCCCTGCACCAGCGCATCGCGCAGCATCGTCCCGCTGGGCCGGTTGTCGCGGCCGACCGCGACCTCACCACTCACCCCGCGCTCCTTCAGCAGCGCGGCGTAGGCACCGCCGAGTGCGTGCGCGACCTCCGCGGTGAGGTCGCGCCCGACGATGCCGCGCACGTCGTACTGCCGGAAGATGCCAGACGCGATGGTCATGCGGGGAGGGACGGGAGTGGCTCGGGAAAACACGCGGGGCCGCCGGAGGAGCGGCCCCGCGTCAGCTCATCGGGAGGCGGATGCCGTGATGCCCGGTCGTGGCCGCGCGACGGCGGGCGGTGCGTCGTCGCCCGGTGCGGATACCCTCGGCTGACCGACCGCGGCGTAGCGGACCGTGTAGTCGGGCCAGATGCCGAGGATGAGGATCGCCGCCGCGCAGGCGAACATGACGAATCGCGTCCAGCCCGGCGTGCGCGGCACCACCACCGCGCCCTCGCGGCGCTGGCGCATGAACATCACCATCACCACGTACAGATAGTAGCCGGCCGAGATCACCGTCGTGAGGACGAGCACGACCGACAGCGCGACCTGCGGCTGGGGCGCCTGGAGCGCCGCCTTCAGCACATACCACTTGGCGAAGAAGCCGATGCCGCCGGCGATCGGGAAGCCCATCAGGGCGAACATGAATACCGACATCGCGACGGCGAGCCAGGGGCGCACCGCCCACAGGCCCGTCAGATCGTCCGTCGTCACCGGCGCGTCACCGCGCGACAGCACGACGATGACGGCGAAGGCGCCGAAGGTGGCGAGCGTGTACGCGAGCAGGTAGAACAGCATCGCCGAGGCGCCCTGCAGCGTGCCGGTCGCGATGGCGACGAGGATGAACCCGGCGTGCGCGATGGAGGAGTAGGCGAGCAGCCGCTTCAGGTTCCGCTGCTGGAGCCCGACGGCGTTGCCGATGATCATCGTGGCGATGGCCAGCCCGACAATCGCGCGGTGCCACACGCCGTATTCCCCCTGGAACGCCTCGACCCAGACGCGCAGGAAGGCCGCGAACGCCGCCGCCTTCACCGTCGCCGCCATGTACGCGGTGATCGGGTTCGGCGAGCCGTCGTAGACGTCGGGCGCCCACATGTGGAAGGGGACGGTGGACACCTTGAAGCCGAAGCCGACCAGCAGCAGGGCGATGCCGGTGAGCAGCAGCGGGCTGCTCTCGAGGCCATGTTGGAGCACGCGCATCCGGATGTCATGGAGCCCCGTGGTGCCGGTGGCCCCATAGATGAGCGCGATGCCGTAGAGCAGGAACCCGGTCGAGAAGGCGCCGAGCAGGAAGTACTTGAGCGCACCCTCGGCCGACCGCTCGCTCCGGCGATTGAGTCCGGCGAGGGCGTAGACCGCCACCGACATCAGCTCGATGCCGAGGAAGACGATCATGAGATCGCGCGCCGCGGCGAGCAGCATCATCCCGCTCGACGCGAGCAGGATGAGCACATGGGTCTCGGCCGTCGTGGTGCCGGCGCGATCGTTGTCATCGATCCCGAGGGCGATCGCGGCGATGGTGCCGAGCAGGATGACGATGTCGACCATCCAGCGGAAGTTGTCCACCGCGATCGGTCCGTCGCTGCCCGAGACCCGGCTGAACATCATCGCCAGCACCGTCCCGAGGGTGACGGCGGCGAGGCCGATGGAGAGCACGCCCACCGTGCGCTGGTGGCCCGGCGACTCGCGCTGCCAGACGGCGACGAGCAGGAGGATCATCGCCCCCGCCATGAGCACCAGGTCGGGGAGCAGCGCCGCGCTCAGGTGCGAGGGGATGGACAGATCGTAGTAGCGCATCAGCGGCCTCCCGGCAGCGTCGCCACCGAGCTGGCCGCGCGGGTCTCCACCAGCCGCACGAACTGCTCGGCCGCCGGCTGCATGCGGCGCAGGACCGGCGCCGGATAGACGCCCAGCCAGATGATGCCGGCGACGAGGGGCGCGACGAGCAGCAGCTCACGCCGGTTGAGGTCGGACACGTGCTCGTTCACCGGCTTGTCGAGCGGGTTGAAGAGGATGCGCTGGATGGCCCAGAGGAGGTAGGCGGCGGCGATGATGACGCTGGTGGCCGCGACGAGCGCGAGCCCGGGGAAGGTTCTGAACGACCCCAACAGCACCAGGAATTCGCCCACGAAGCCGTTCGTCCCCGGCACACCGATGGAGCTGAAGGACACGAGGGTGAGCACGGCGGCGAACATCGGGACGACGCGGGCGATGCCGCCGTAATCCTCGATGAGGCGCGTGTGCCGGCGCTCGTAGATCATGCCGATCAGGAAGAAGAGCGCCCCAGTGGAGAGGCCATGGCTGATCATCACCATCAACGCGCCCTGCACGCTCTGCACGGTGAGCGCGAAGATGCCGAGCATGACGAAGCCGAGGTGGCTCACCGAGCTGTAGGCGACCAGCTTCTTGAAGTCCGGCTGCACGAGCGAGACGAGCGCGCCGTAGACGATGCCGATCACGGCGAGCACGAGGATCGTCATGCGCACCGTCGGGTCCATCGCCGCCCCCGGAAAGAGCGGGACGGCGAGCCGGATGAAGCCGAACGTCCCCAGCTTGAGCATGATGGCCGCCAGCACCACCGACCCCGCCGTCGGCGCCTCGACGTGCGCGTCGGGAAGCCAGGTGTGGAAGGGGAACATCGGCACCTTCACCGCGAAGGCGAGGAAGAACGCGCCGAAGAGCCAGTACGCGGCCGTGGGGGCGACGTGCGCCGTCGCGAGAATCGCGTCGTACGAGAAGTTCGGGATGCCGGTGGCGCCGTCCTGGGCGGCAAGCCCGAGGTACACGATGCCGACGAGCATGAGCAGCGAGCCGATCATCGTATAGATGAAGAACTTGAGGCTCGCGTAGATCCGCCGCTGCCCGCCCCAGATGCCGATGATGAAGTACATCGGCACGAGCATCACCTCCCACATGGCGTAGAACAGGAACAGATCGAGCGCCGTGAAGACGCCGAGCATGCCGGTGGTGAGGATGAGCAGCAGCGCGTAGTAGGACCCTGTCTTCCGCCGGATCGACGTCGCGCTGCCGAACGAGGCCAGCAGCATGATGAAGGTGGTGAGGAGCACCATCATCAGGGCGATGCCGTCGAGGCCGAGGGTGAAGCGCACCCCCCAGGCCGGGATCCACGCGACGTCGAAGCGCTGCTGCCAGCCCGCGGTGGCGGGATCGAAGGCCCACCACAGCCCGAGCGAGAGGATGAACTCGAGCGCGAAGACGGCGGTCGCGATCGCGCCGGGCCGCCGCGCGCGACCGGTGAGCACCTCGTCTTCCACCACGTCGTCCGCCGGCCGCGCGCGGTCGCCGAGCAGCAGCACGAGCGCCGCGCCGACGAGCGGCAGGGCGAGCAGCGCCGGCAGGATCCAGCGGTCGTAGCCGACCGAAAGCAAGAACTCGCGCATCTGGTTAGCGGAAGGTGAAGGCGCCGAGCACGAACAGCACACCCACGACGAGCACCCAGGCGTAGGTGCCGACCTGCCCCGACTGCACCTGCGATCCCACCCAGCCCACGGCGCGCGCGGCGAGCCCGCCCATCGGGACGGTGGTGCCCGGCGCCGCGTCGTCGTCCTTGCTCTGCACGATGAGGCGGGTGAGCCCGTCGATCAGCCCGACGTCGACGCCGCGCCAGAGGAGGCCGCGCGACGTGGCGACGACCGGCTGCACGACCGCCTTGTCGTACGCCTCGTCGACGTAATACTTGTTGGCGAGCACCCGCTCGAAGCCGTGCTCCTCCGGGGACTGCGCCTTGGGGACGAGCCGATCGGGCTTGAGCCGCGCGAAGGCGAGCGCGATGCCCGCGATGGCGATCACGACGGCGGCACCGATCAGCGCGTACTCCACGCTGTGCGTCGCCTCGATCGGGGCGCCGTTCGTCACGCGGAGCGCGCCTTCCCCCACCACCGGCTCCAGCCAGTGCTCGAGCACGCCCACCGGACCGAGCGGGATGAGCGCCGGCAGGTTGAACCACCCGCCCACCGCGCTCAGCACGCCGAGGATCACCAGCGGACCGGTCATCGTCCACGGCGCCTCGGCGAGATGCCCGCGCTCCCGCTCGCCCGTGCGATTGGGTCCGTGGAAGGTGTAGAGCATCATCCGGGTCATGTACACCGCCGTCATGAACGCAGCGGCGAGGCCCAGCGCGTACGACAGATAGAGAATCGCGGTGCCCGGAATGCCGAGCCAGTGCGCCTGCGCCAGCGTCGAGTGCTCGCTCGCGCGGAGGAACACGCCGCCCAGGATCTCGTCCTTGGAGAAGAAGCCGGAGAAGAAGGGGACGCCGGCGATGGCGAGCGTGGCGATCCACATCAGGATCCACGTCGTCCGCATGTACTGCTTCAGGCCGCCCATGTTGCGCATGTCCTGCGCGTCGTCATGGTTGCCGGTGTGGTGATACGCCCGATGCATGGCGAAGATCACCGACCCCGAGCCGAGGAAGAGCAACGCCTTGAAGAAGGCGTGGGTCATCAGGTGAAACACGCCGGCGACGTACGCCCCCGACCCGACGCCCACGAACATGTAGCCGAGCTGGGACACGGTGGAATACGCCAGCACCTTCTTGATGTCCCACTGCTTGAGCCCGATCGTCGCCGCGAAGATCGCCGTCAGCGCGCCGACCAGCACCACCGTCAGCTCGGCCGCCGGCGCGAGGGAGAACAGGAAGTTGCTGCGCGCCACGAGATAGACGCCCGCCGTGACCATCGTGGCGGCGTGGATGAGCGCCGAGACCGGCGTCGGGCCGGCCATGGCGTCCGGCAGCCAGACGTAGAGTGGGATCTGGGCGCTCTTGCCCGCGCAGCCGAGGAACATGAAGAGGCAGATCGCCGTCACCAGCGCGCCGCCGAAGACGAGCTGCGACGGCGCCGCCGCGGCGATGCCGACGAAGTCCAGCGTGCCGAGATTGGCGAACAGCATGAACATCGCGATCAGCAGCCCGAAGTCGCCGATGCGGTTCACGATGAACGCCTTCTTCCCGGCGTCGGCGTTCGCCTTCTCGCTGAACCAGAAGCCGATCAGCAGGTAGGAGCAGAGCCCCACCCCCTCCCACCCGACGAACAGCACCGGGTAGTTCGCCCCGAGCACCAGCATCAGCATGAAGAAGACGAACAGGTTCAGGTACGCGAAGTAGCGCGGGTACCCCGGATCGTCCTGCATGTAGCCGACGCTGAAGATGTGGATCAGCGTGCCGACGCCGGTGATGATCAGCATCATCAGCATCGAGAGCTGGTCGAGCTGGAAGGCGGCGTTGATCCGGAGATCGCCGACCGGCATCCAGGCGAAGTAGCTCTGGATGAACGGGGCATGCACGCCCCCGCCCACCCCGCGCATCGCGGCGAAGATCGCCACGGCCAGGAAGAACGACAGGGCGAGCACGCCGGGGCCGATGATGCTCGTCAGCGTCGCGAAGCGGTGGCGGACGACCGGATGATGGTCGTCGCCGTGCGCGCCCCCGCCGCTGTCGGTCGCATGACCGTGCGTCGTCGCGACCGCGTGGCCGCCGCCGTGCGCGGCATCGTGGTCCGCCCCCGGATCCGCCGGCCCGACCCGATAGGCGCTGACGAGCGACAGGAGCCCGTTGAGCACGAACCCGAGCAGCGGCAGGAGGGGTACGAGCCACAGATACTCGGCGGCCGTCCCGCTCAGCGGATGGGCGCCCGCCCCCGCCTGCACCGCGTCTGCTGCATGCTGGAGGAGCATCAGCCCTTGAGGAGATTGATGTTCGACAGGTTGACCGTCTGCCGGTGCCGGAAGAGCGCGATGATGATCGCGAGCCCGACGGCCGCCTCGGCCGCCGCGACCGTCATCACGAAGAAGACGAACACCTGCCCCGCCACGCCGTAGACCTGCGCGAAGGCGACGAAGGTGAGGTTCACGGCGTTGAGCATGAGCTCGACGCACATGAAGATGATGATGGCGTTGCGCCGCGTGAGCACGCCGATGACGCCGATGGTGAACAGGACGGCGCTGAAGAAGAGCGACTCAGTGAGCACGGGTCCGTTCCCTCCGCTTGCCCAGCACGACGGCGCCCACGACGGCCGCGAGCAGCAGCACGCTCGTGACCTCGAACGCCAGCAGGTATTCGTTGAACAGCGGTCCGGCCAGCGGCGCGATCGCCCCGGTGCGCACGAACTGCGTCGCCAGCGCGTTCTCCGGCAGCACGAGCGCCTCCGGCACCCGCGCGCGCGTGATGGCGAAGACCTGGGCGAGCAGCGCCAGCCCCAGGAAGCCGGCGACCAGCTTCCACGTCATCCCGCGCGCGTCCGCCAGATCCGAGGCGTGGCCGAGGTTCAGGAGCATGATGACGAACAGGAACACCACCATGATCGCCCCGGCGTAGACGAGCACCTGCATCGCGCCGATGAACTGGGCGTCGAGGAGCACGTACATCGCGGCCAGGCAGAACATCGTGTTGACGAGCCACAGCGCCGCGGCCACCGGGCTCTTGCGCGTCACGAAGGCGATCGCCGAGGCGATGGCGACGATGCCGAAGAAGTAGAAGTGGAAGACGTAGAAGAGCGGGAGCTCGTTGTAGGTCATCTACTCCCCCTTCGGGTCCATGGGATCCCACAGCTCGCTCACCGGATGGGTCTGGGCCATCAGGCGCTCGAGATCGTAGACGAACCCTTCCCGGCTGTACTCCGCGTTCTCGTAGTGCCGTCCGACGTGGATCGCCTCCTCCGGGCACACCTCCTGGCAGTAGCCGCAGAAGATGCAGCGGAACTCGTCGATCTCGAACACGAGCGGGTAGCGGTTCCCCTTCTCGTCCTCGCCCGGCACGAGCTTGATGCAGTTGGAGGGACAGACGGTGGGACAGAGCCCGCAGGCGACGCACTTCGCCTTGCCGTCCTCGGTCGTGAGCATGCGGTGCGTGCCCCGCCACCGCTTGCTGATCGACTCCTTCTGCTCCGGATACTGCGTGGTCACCTTCTCCGGGTTGAGCATGTGCTTCAGGGTGTGCGCCATCCCCGTGAGGGTGGCGCGCACGTAGCTGGTCTGCTCGGTCGGTCGGGCGACGACCTTCACGCCGATGGACATCAGTCTCCGGTCTCCGGAAGGAGCGAGGGGGCATGCCGCGAGCCGGCCACGGCGCGCAGCCGCACGATGTCGGCCTGCTGGAGGCGCGACGACGCCGGGCTGATCACGCGCCCGCGGTCGAGGATCATGAACAGCACGATCACGGCGACGATGTTCAGCATCGCCAGCCCGAGGTGGAAGGGCCACGAGCCCTGCGCGAAGCCGAGCCCCTGGAGCACCACGAGCAGCGCAGCGACCGCGACGATGTAGGTCAGCGCGAGCGGCAGCATGAACCGCCACCCGAGCGACATCAGCTGATCGTACCGGAAGCGCGGCAGCGTCCAGCGGATCCACATGAACAGGAACAGGAAGAACAGGGTCTTCGTCGCGAAGGCTCCCAACGTCAGCAGCGTCTTGAGCCCGGTGTGCGGCGCCACGTTGTCCCACAGCGTGAACGGGATGTCCCAGCCGCCGAAGAACAGCGTCGCCATCAGCGCGCTCGCCGTGATCATGTTGCAGTACTCGGCGATGAAGAAGAGCGAGAACTTCATCGCGCTGTACTCGGTGTGGTAGCCCGTGATGAGCTCCGACTCCGCTTCCGGCAGGTCGAACGGCAGGCGGTTCGTCTCGGCGAAGGCCGCGACGAGGAAGATGAAGAAGGCGACGGTGAGGTTGATGACGTTCCAGGTCTCGAACGCCTGCTGGTTCACGATCTGGCTCAGCGAGACGTTCCCTGCTAGAAGTAACACGGGGATAGTACTCATCCCCATCGCAATCTCGTACGACACCATCTGCGCAGACGACCGGATGCTGCCGAGCAGCGCGTACTTGTTGTTCGACGACCAGCCGGCGAGCACGATGCCGTACACGCCGAGCGACGAGATGGCGAGGATGAAGAGGAAGCCGATCGGGAGCGGCGCCAGCACCATCTCGACGATCCCCCACCGCGACCCCCACGGGGCGGCGAAGGGGATCACCGCCCAGGTGATCAGCGCCGGGATGAAGGAGATGACCGGCGCCAGGATGAACAGCGGCAGGTTCGCCGCATCCGGGTAGGTTTCCTCCTTCACGAAGTTCTTGACGCCGTCGGCGATCGGCTGGAGCCAGCCCTTCCCGACCCGGTTCGGCCCATGCCGGTCCTGCATCCACGCCGAGATCTTCCGCTCGGCAAGCGTGAGGAGCGCCGCGCCGAGCATGTAGACGGTGAAGATCGCCAGCATCTTCAGCACGGTCGCGAGAAGCCAGAAGCCGAAGTGCGGCTCGGTGGTCGGCCCGGTGATCTGGAGCAATGCGTAGGTCGGCGTCATGCGGTCGCTCCCGCCATCGTACCGGCCGGCAGTGCGCCCTTGAGGGCGAGAGTGTCGTACGACATCCCGGCGAAGTCCGCTTGCCCCGCCGCCAGGGCGTCGAAGACGGCGGAGGCGGTCCAGTAGCCCTGCCCGTCGCCCATCGCCGCCAGCAGATCGCCCAGCACGAAGTAGCTCGGCCGCGCGATGCCCGGCGCCGCCTTCGCCTGGAGGAAGCGCTGCACCCGGCCCCGCAGGTTGGTGAAGGTGCCTTCCTCTTCCACGCAGTTGGCGATCGGGAGCACGACGGTCGCGCCATGACGCGCCCACGCGGGCAGCGTGGTGCCGATGACGATCACGGCGCCGGCCTTGGCCGCGGCGGCCGCGTCGGCTCCCGCGAGCTCCTCGTCGGCGACGACGAGCACGTCACCCGCCTGCATCGCCGACAGCGGCGCGTCGCTCCGCGTGAATCCGAGCAGCTCCGCGCCGCGAACGTTCGCCGCGCGATCCGGCCGCAGAGCAAGATCTTCCACGCCCGGCAGCGGGGCTTCGGGCCCTTGATCGACCCGGAACGCCCCTGCACCCGATGCCTTCTTCACGAGCCGGCCGAGCAGATAGAGCGCTTCGTTGGACAGGTTCGGCGACGCGAGCACGAAGGCGCGCTTGCCGGCCAGCGTCTGGGCGGCGGCACGGAGCGCGATCTCCCAGTCGGCAACGGCCAGCACGCCGTTCTGCCGGACCAGCGGCGACTCCACGCGGTCCGCCCGGTTCATCCACCGATAGTTGAGGCGGCCGTGGTCGCACATGAAGAACTTGTTCACCGCCTCGTTCGGGCGCGGACGGAGCCGCACGACCTGATTGTCGCGCGTCTCGACGATCATGTTGCACCCCTGCGAGCAATTCGGGCACACGCTCGCCGAGCGGTCCAGCTCCCACGCTCGCGCCTTGTTCAGCGAGTCCTTGCTGAGCAGGGCGCCCACCGGGCAGAGGTCGATGACGTTGCCCGCCCAGGGATGATCGAGGTCGTCCTCGGGAGCCTTGCCGATCAGCGCACGGTCGCCGCGCTCCACCACCGACAGCACCGGATCGTGCGCGACGTCGTCCATGAACCGCACGCAACGGGTGCAGAGGATGCAGCGGTTGGCGACGTACACCACGTCCCCGCCGAAGTCCTCCACCGGATTGAAGCGCTTCGGGTCGCGATAGCGGCCCTCGGCGCGCCCTTCCTGATAGGTGTAGTCCTGCAGCTCGCACTCGCCGGCCTGGTCGCAGATCGGGCAGTCGAGCGGATGGTTGATGAGCAGCATCTCGAGCACGCCCTTCCGTGCCTCGAGCGCCTTCGCCGAATGCACGTGCACCACCTGCCCCTCGGCCACCGAGGTCGCGCAGGAGGGGGCCAGCTTCGGCGCCTTCTCCACCTCGACGAGGCACATCCGGCACACTCCGGCGACGGGAAGTCCGGGGTGGTAGCAGTAGTGCGGGATGAGCACCCCCGCCGTCTTCGCCGCCTCGAGGATCGACGTTCCATCGGGCACGCTCACCGCGCGCCCCTCGATCGTCAGGTTCACCATCTTCGCGTCGGCCATCAGGCCACCTGCGCCGGAACCATGTGGACCCTCTTCTTCTTGATGAGCGCTTCGAAGTCACCGCGGAACTTCTGCAGTCCCGACACCACGGGTGTCGCGCACGAATCGCTCAGCACGCAGATGGTCTTGCCCGTCATGTTGTCGGCGATCTCCAACAGGGTGTCCAGATCCTCCGGCGTCCCATCGCCGGCCACGATCCGCTCGAGGATCTTCGTCGTCCAGGCGGTGCCCTCGCGGCACTGGGTGCACTGCGCGCAGCTCTCGTGGGCGAAGAAGCGCGCCGCACGGGCGATCTGCTTGACGAGGTTCTGGGCGTCGTCGATCACGATCACGCCGCCCGAGCCGAGCATCGTGCCGTTGGCGACGAAGCCCTCGTAGTCCATCGGCGAGTTCTCCGCCTCGGCCACCGTCTGGATCGGCACGCTGATGCCGCCCGGGATGATCGCCTTGAACTTCCGCCCCTTGAGCGGGCCGCCGCACAGATCGTACAGGAAGTCCTTGAAGGGGAAGCCGAGCGGGACCTCGTAGTTGCCGGGGCGCGTGATGTTGCCGCACACCGAGAACAGCTTGGTGCCCGTGCTCTTCGGGTTGTCGGGGCGGCCGAACTTCTTGTACCAGTCGGCGCCGTTGTTCAGGATGTGCGGCACGGCGACCAGCGTCTCGACGTTGTTGATCGTCGTCGGCTGGCCGAACAGCCCCGCCACCGCCGGGAAGGGCGGCTTGATGCGCGGATTGCCGCGGCGCCCTTCCAGCGAGTTCATGAGCGCCGTCTCCTCGCCGCAGATGTAGGCGCCGGCGCCCTTGTGCACGTAGACGTGCACCGTCTTGCCGGTGCCCATCGCGTTGGTGCCCAGAATGCCCGCCGCGTACGCCTCCTTGCAGGCGGCGTTCATCTTGTCGAGCGCCTCGGTGTACTCGCCGCGGATGTAGACGTACGCGACTTCGGCGCCGATCGCGTACGCACCGATCGCGCACCCTTCGAGCAGGGCATGCGGCGTCCACCGCATGATCTCGCGGTCCTTGAAGGTGCCGGGCTCGGACTCGTCGGCGTTGCAGCAGAGGTAGTGCGGCTTGCCGTCGCCCGGCTTCATGAAGCTCCACTTGACGCCGGTCGGGAAGCCGGCGCCGCCGCGGCCGCGCAGGCCCGAGTCCTTCACGATCTGGACGATCTCGGCCGGCGTCATCGTGAGCGCCTTCTGGAGCGCGACGTACCCGCCGCGCTTGCGCCAGCCGTCGAGGCCGATCGCCTCCTGCTCGCCGAAGTGCTTCGAAAGGACGAGCGCCTCGCGCTCGTGTGGCTTGTGCGGAAAGCCCATGTCAGCCCAGGGAGGCGAGGAGCTCGGGCACCGTCTCCGGTGTCACCGACTCGATGAACTTCTCATTGACCATCAGCGGCGTGTTGAACCCGCACGCACCGAGGCACTCGACTTCGATCACCTGATACTTTCCGTCCGGCGACTGGACCCCCAGCTCACCACAGCCGGTGTGCTTGAGCAGCGACTTCACGACGTCCTCGGCGCCGCACACGTTGCACGGCGAGGTGGTGCAGACCTGGATGAAGTGCTTCGCGACGGGGTGCTGGTGGTACATGGTGTAGAAGGTCACCACCCCCTTCACGTACGCGGGCGTCAGGTCGAGCAGCTCGGCCACCTCGGCCATCGCGTCGGTGCTCACCCAGCCGCGCGCCTCCTGCACGATCCAGAGGGCGGGAAGGAGTGCAGCCATCTTGGTCGGGTAGCGCGTGAGCAGCTCGTCGAGCTCCGCCCTCCGCGCGCCGGTGAAAACCGGCGTGTGCGGCTCCGTGCTCAGGTGAGCGCTCATCGGTCGATCTCTCCCATCACGATATCAATGGAGGCGTTGATGGCGATCACGTCGGACAGCAGGTGGCCCTCCACCATCTTCGGGATGGCCGAGAGGTTCACGAACGACGGCGGCCGGATGCGCCAGCGCACCGGCTTCGAGGTGCCGTCCGACACCATGTAGTAGCCCTTCTCGCCCTTCGGGCTCTCCACCGCCACGTACGCCTCGCCGATCGGCGGCCGCGGGCCTTCCATCACCTGCTTGAAGTGATGGATCATGCTCTCCATGTCGCTCGTCGCCTTGGACTTGGGCGGCAGGATCACGCGGTGGTCGTCCACGTTCACCGGGCCGTCGGGCAGACGCTTGAGCGCCTGCTCGAGGATGCGCACCGACTGCTTCAGCTCCTCGACGCGCACGAGGTAGCGGTCGTACACGTCGCCCGCCTGGCCGACCGGCACGTCGAAGTCGTAGGTCTCGTAGTCGAGATACGGGAAGTCCTTGCGGACGTCGTACGCGACGCCCGATGCCCGCAGCATGGGGCCGGACAGCCCGTAGTTCACCGCCTCGTCGGCCGACATCGCCCCCAGGCCCACCGTCCGACCCACCCAGATCGCGTTCTTGCTCAGCATCGTCTCGCACTCGGCGACGACCTTCGGGAAGGTGCGCACGAAGTTGGCGAGATCGTCGGTCCAGCCATCGGGAATGTCGGCGATCATGCCGCCGACGCGCGTCACCGAGGTCGTCAGCCGCGCGCCGCACCAGCTCTCGAGCATCGTGTACACCCGCTCGCGCTGCTGGAAGATCCAGAGGAAGGGGGTGAAGGCGCCGATGTCGATGCAGAAGGTGCCGAGCCAGACGCAGTGCGAGATGATGCGCGAGAGCTCCGACGCGATGACGCGGAGGACCTTGCACCGCTCGGTGATCTCGATCCCGAACAGCCGCTCCGCGCCGAGCACGAAGGCGACGTTGTTGCCCGGCGAGTTGAGGTAGTCCTCGCGATCGGTGTACGGGATGATCTGGTTGTACTGCCGGTACTCGCCCGTCTTCTCGAATCCGCAGTGCAGGTAGCCGATGTGCGGGATGCAGCGGACGACCGTCTCGCCGTCGAGCTCGAGCACCAACCGCAGCACGCCGTGTGTCGCCGGGTGCTGCGGGCCGATGTTGATCAGCATGTGATCGCCCTCGAGGTCGGGCTCGAGCGCGGGCGGCGCGTCCAGGGTCACCACGTTGCCCGCGGCGTCGGTCACGAGCGGCACGCGCTGCGGGCGGCCCCGCGCGTCGAGCCCCGTCGTCGACAGCTCGACGTCCACCGTGCGCTTCGTCGTCGCCATCGCTATTCCCCCACCTTCTCGCCGCCGCCGAGGCGCTGCCGCATGTCCGCCGGCAGGTCCTCGAACGCTTCGGCGATGGAGAGCTCTTCCATGCTGTATCGGGTCTCGGGGTTCTGGGCCAGCGCCTGGCGGAGCTGCTCGGAGCGGCTGAACCGCCCGCGCATCGGGAAGTCCTTCCGCAGCGGGAACCCTTCCTTGTACTGCTCCCACATCAGCAGGCGCCGCAGGTCGGGATGGCCCTCGAAGCGGATGCCGAACATGTCGTAGCACTCGCGCTCCAGCCAATCGGCGCCGCGATAGATGTCGTAGACGCTCGGCACCGCGAGCGGCTGGCCCTTCGGCAGCAGCGTCTTGAGGCGGAGGAAGCGGCGGAAGGGGATCGAGCGGAGATGCCAGACGACCTCGATCGGCCGCTCGAGGTCGCGGAACTCGACGGCGGTGATGTCGGAGCAGTAGTCGTAGCGCTGCTGCGGATCGTCGTGCAGCCAGCGCACGATCTCGTTCACGCGCGCACGGTCGACGATCACCGTCGTCTCGCCCCACACGACGTCGACGCGCACGATCGCGTCGCCGAATCGCGCCTTGAGCGCGCCGGCGGATGGGTTGGTCGGCCCGCCGTGATAGGGAACGTTCTTCGGCGTGACGGGCGCCGGCTGCTCGCTCCCCGCCGCGTAGCCGGCGAGGACCGGCGTGAAGGGGGCGTCGCTCACAGGCCCGACCGCGTCTGATGCACCGAGTTGCCGAAGTTCTCCGACAGCTCGTCGATGCGCTCGGGCGGGATGTACAGCTGGCTGCGCGGATCCGGCTCCATCTCGTTGCGGAGCGACTTGTCCGCCATCCGCTCACGCATGACCTTCTGCTGGAGCATCATGATGCCGTACAGGAGCGCTTCGGGGCGCGGCGGACAGCCGGGAACGTAGACGTCGACCGGGATGATCGTGTCGATCCCCTGCACGACGGCGTAGTTGTCGAAGATGCCGTTGCCGCTGGAGGCGCAGGCCCCCATCGAGATGCACCACTTGGGCTGCGGCATCTGCTGCCAGATCCGGCGGATGACCGGCGCCAGCTTGAACGGCACGCGGCCCGCGCAGATGAGGACGTCCGCCTGGCGCGGCGAGAAGCTCATCCGCTCCATGCCGAAGCGCGCCAGATCGAACTTGCTCGCGGCGGTGGCCATGAACTCGATCGCGCAGCACGCGGTGCCGAAGGGCATCGGCCACAGCGAGTTCGCGCGGCCCCAGTTGACGAGGAAGTCGAGCTTCGTCGTGACCCAGCTCTCCTGCGCGACGGGATTGATCGAGACGCCCGTCTCGCGAGCCCGGTTGTCTAGTCCCATTGGAGCGCTCCCTTCTTCCACACGTAGACGAAGCCGACGAGCAGGATCGCGATGAACACCAGCATCTCCCACAGCCCGAACAACGAGAGCTGATCGGCCGGACATGCGCCCGCGACGAGATCCACCCGGCAGGAGAGCTGCCGGAAGTGGGCGCCCCACGGGATCATGAACACCGTCTCGATGTCGAAGATGATGAACAGCACCGCGACCATGTAGAACTTGACGGAGAAGCGTTCGCGCGCGTCGCCGAGCACCGGCATGCCGGACTCGTAGGGCGTCTGCTTCACCGCGGTCGGCCGGGGCCGCAGCGTGAGGTGGGAGATGAGGAGGATGAGGGCCGCGTTCATCACGACGAACCCTACGAGCAACAGAACCGGCAGGTACGTGCGTTCCATGAGTCTCCGCACTTCGTGAAATCTTTCACTAAGTCGCAGCGCCTGAAGTTACCCGGTGCTGCAAACGAGTGTCAACGGCGACCGCGACGGAATCTGTCGTCGCCCGCCGCCGTCGCACACTTCGTGGCGAGGCCACGGCCGCTCGCATAGTTTTCCGCGCGCCTGGCCGTCGGAGCTCACGTCGTTCGACGTCGAATCCCGACTGCAAGCTTCCCCATTCGCCGCCACACTCACCCCCGCCCCACCCCGCATGTCCATCATGTCCGACCGCTGGATCACCCGCATGGCGAAGGACCACGGGATGATCGAGCCCTTCGAGGGACGCCAGGTCCGCGAGGGGGTCATCTCGTACGGGGTGAGCTCCTATGGCTACGACATGCGGGTCGCCCGCGAGTTCCGGATCTTCACGAACGTGCTCAGCTCGATCGTCGATCCCAAGAGCTTCGACCGGAACTCCTTCGTCGAGTTCGAGGGCGACGTCTGCATCGTGCCGCCGAACAGCTTCGCGCTCGCCCGCTCGGTGGAATACTTCCGCATCCCGCGCAACGTCCTCACCGTCACCGTCGGCAAGTCGACCTACGCGCGCTGCGGCATCATCACGAACGTCACCCCCTTCGAGCCGGAGTGGGAGGGCTACGTGACGCTCGAGATCTCGAACACGACGCCCCTGCCGGCGAAGATCTACGCCAACGAAGGGATCGCGCAGGTGCTCTTCTTCGAGGGGAAGGAGGAGCCCGAGGTCTCGTACGCCGACAAGAAGGGGAAGTACCAGGGCCAGCACGGGGTTACGTTGCCCCGGCTCTAGGTCAGCGGCCCCAGCCGAGCACGTACACGAGCACCGCGCCGACGAACAGGAAGACGAGGATCGCCCAGGTGGCGCTCGGCCCCGTGCCTGCGCTCCCCTTTCGCGCGGGCTTGTCGCCTTCTGCCCCGCGACGCTCCGGCTCCGTCCCGCTCCCCACGACGTAGCTGGTCTTCTCGACCGCGTCCGCGCCGCCGAGCGGCTCCTGGTGGCCGTGGGTTCGATCGTTGGGGCTGCCGCTGGAAGGGCCGGTCATTGCAGTCTCTGGTGGGGGCACGTCACGGCGTGCACCAACCGAGCCAGTGAAGGCCGGAGAAGCGGATGACCGGATGAGCCACCGAGCCTGACTGCCGTTGCACGGTGCCGCTCATCCGTTCGGCCGCTCATCCGGAGATCACCCATCTCCTCCCGACCTGGCGGAATCGGCCTGAGCCCTCACGGACGCCACGAGGAAATCCCGATTCATCCGCGAGATGAAATCGATGCTGATCTCCTTCGGGCAGGCTTCCTGACATTCGCCGAAGAGCGTGCAGCCGCCGAAGGACTCGATGTCCATCTGCGCCACCATCTTCAGCGCGCGGCGGTAGCGCTCCGGCTGGCCCTGCGGGAGCAGGCCGAGGTGCGAGAGCTTCGCGCTCGTGAAGAGCGACGCCGAGCCGTTCGGGCAGGCGGCGACGCAGGCGCCGCAGCCGATGCACGCCGCCGCGTCCATCGACCGATCGGCGTCGACCTTGGGCACCGGGATGCTGTTCGCGTCCTTTGCGCCGCCCGTGGAGACCGAGATATACCCGCCCGCCGCAACGATCCGGTCGAGCGCACCGCGGTTCACCACCAGATCCTTGATCACCGGAAACGCCCGCGCCCGCCACGGCTCGATGACCACCGTGTCGCCGTCCTTGAAGCTGCGCATGTGGAGCTGGCAGGTGGCGGTCCCCTTCATCGGCCCGTGCGCGACGCCGTTGATCATCATCCCGCACGAGCCGCAGATCCCCTCGCGGCAGTCGTGATCGAAGGCGATCGGCACCTCGCCGCGCTCGATCAGCTTCTCGTTCACGACGTCGAGCATCTCGAGGAACGACATGTCCGGGCTGATGTCGGTCGCCTGATACTCCTGAAGGCCGCCCTCCGCGTTCGGCCCGGGCTGGCGCCACACCTTCAACGTCAGCTGCATGCTTCCACTCACTTGTAGCTCCGCTGTGAGAGCTTGATGTTCTCGTAGACGAGCGGCTCCTTGTTGAGGATCGGCGCCTGCCCTTCACCGGCGTACTCCCAGGCGGCGACGTACGCGAAGTGCTCGTCGTCGCGCTTTGCCTCGCCGTCGGGGGTCTGATGCTCGACGCGGAAATGGCCGCCGCACGACTCCTCCCGGTGGAGCGCGTCGCGACACATCAGCTCCCCGAGCTCGAGGAAGTCGGCCACGCGCCCGGCATGCTCGAGGGTCTGGTTCAGATCGGCGCCCTCACCCGGCACCATCACGTCGCGCCAGAACTCCGCCCGCAACGCCGGGATCAGCTCGAGCGCCTTGCGCAGCCCCTCGGCGCTGCGCGCCATGCCGCAGTACTCCCACATGATGCGCCCGAGCTCGCGGTGGAAGGAGGCCACCGTGCGCTTCCCCTTCACCGCCAGCAGGCGCCGCGTCCGCTCGGCGACCTCGGCCACCGCGGACTTCACCGCCGCGTCGTCGACATTCACCGGCTCGAGCTTCGTCGAGCCGAGGTAGTCGCCCAGCGTGTTCGGCAGGACGAAGTAGCCGTCGGCGAGCCCCTGCATCAGCGCGCTCGCGCCGAGCCGGTTCGCGCCGTGATCGGAGAAGTTCGCTTCGCCGGCCACGTGCAGGCCGGGGATGTTGCTCATCAGGTTGTAGTCCACCCAGAGCCCGCCCATCGTGTAGTGCACGGCGGGGTAGATGCGCATCGGCACCTTGTACGGATTCTCGTCCGTGATGCGCTGGTACATCTCGAACAGGTTGCCGTATCGTTCGCGGATCGCGTTCTCGCCGAGCCGCTTGATGGCGTCGGCGAAGTCGAGGTAGACGCCGCGGCCGCCCGGGCCGACGCCGCGCCCCTCGTCGCAGACCTCCTTCGCGGCGCGCGACGCGATGTCGCGCGGCGAGAGGTTGCCGAAGCTCGGATACTTCCGCTCGAGGTAGTAGTCCCTGTCCTGTTCCGGGACATCGAGCGGACTCTTACCCGCATCCTCCTTGCGCTTCGGCACCCAGACCCGGCCGTCGTTGCGCAGGGACTCCGACATCAGCGTGAGCTTGCTCTGATGCTCGCCCGCCACCGGGATGCAGGTCGGGTGGATCTGGGTGAAGCACGGGTTGGCGAAGGCGGCGCCACGCTTGTGCGCCCGCCAGATGGCGGTCGCGTTGCAGCCCTTGGCGTTCGTCGACAGATAGAAGACGTTGCCGTAGCCGCCCGTCGCGAGCACGACGGCGTCGGCGAGATGCGGCTCGATCTTGCCGGTCACCTCGTCGCGCACGACGATCCCCCGCGCCCGACCATTCACGACGATCAGGTCGAGCATCTCGGTGCGCGGGAACATCTTGACCCCGCCCCGGTGAATCTCCTTCTCCAGCGCCTGGTACGCGCCGAGGAGGAGCTGCTGCCCCGTCTGGCCGCGTGCGTAGAAGGTGCGCGAGACCTGGGCGCCACCGAACGAGCGGTTGGCCAGCAGCCCGCCATACTCGCGCGCGAACGGCACCCCCTGCGCCACGCACTGGTCGATGATGTTCACGCTGATCTGCGCCAGGCGGTAGACGTTGCCCTCGCGCGAGCGGAAGTCGCCGCCCTTGATCGTGTCGTAGAACAGGCGCTGGATGCTGTCGCCGTCGTTCTGGTAGTTCTTCGCGGCGTTGATCCCGCCCTGCGCCGCGATCGAGTGCGCGCGCCGCGGGGAATCCTGGTAGCAGTAGCAGCGGACGTTGTAGCCCAGCTCACTCAGCGTGGCCGCGGCCGCGCCGCCGGCGAGCCCGGAGCCGACCACGATCACGGTGTATTTCCGCTTGTTCGCCGGATTCACCAGCTTCATCTCGAAGCGGTGGCGGTCCCACTTCTCCGGCAGCGGACCAGCGGGGATGCGGGACTTCAGCTCGACGGCCATTTTAGCGGATCACTCCGAGCAGCACGGCGACGGGGATGACGCTGAAGCCCAGCCACACCACGACGGCGATCACCGTGGCGACGCGGCGTTGGAGCGGCTCCGGCGAGGGCTTCACGAACCCGAGCGTGCGCACCGAGCTCCACGCGCCGTGGAAGAGGTGCAGCAGCAGGAACAACATCGCGACGACGTAGAACGCCGTCACCCAGGGCGTGCGGAAGGCGGCGATGACGTTGCCGTAGACGTCACCGTGGCTGAACGCCGGATACATCGCGTCCGGCGTGCTCGCCGCCGGGAAGACGGTGCCGGTGGTGAAGTGCAGGATGTGGAAGACGATGAACACCAGCAGCAGCACCCCGCCCCACCGCATCGACCGGGACGCCAGCGTGCTCACCTGCGGCGATCGCTGTTCGTACCCGATCGGCCGCGCCTGTCGCTTGATCTGCGTGAGCTGCCAGGCCATCAGAACGTGCAGCACCAGCGCGACGAAGAGGACGAGCCGCACGAGCCAGAGGAGCTCACCGAGCCCCTGGAGGAAGGCCGCGTAGGCGTTCATCCGCGCCGGGCCGATGAAGACCTGGAGGTTGCCGGCCATGTGTCCGATCACGAACGCGACCAGGATCAACCCGGTCACCGCCATGATCGCCTTCTTGCCAATCGTCGAGCGATATGCGTTCAGCAGCCCCATCGCTAGAGCTTGATCGCGGCCATCGGTTCGCGGACGGCGTCGGCGCTCTTGGCCAGCGCGGCCTTCTCGTCCGGGGTCAACGTCACCTCGATGACCTTCTCCAACCCCTTGCGCCCCAGCAGGCAGGGCACGCCGAGGAACAGGTCCTTCATGCCGTACTCGCCCTGAAGCCAGGCCGCGCAGGGGAGGATGCGGCGCTGGTTCATCACGATGGCCTCCGCCATCTGCACCGCACCCGCCGACGGCGCGTAGTACGCCGAGCCGGTCTTGAGGTGCTTCACGATCTCGGCGCCGCCGTTCCGCGTGCGGTCCACGATCGCGTCGAGCTTGGCCTTCTCCATCAGCTGCGTGATCGGGATGCCGCTCACGCTGGTGTAGGAGATGAGCGGGACCATCGTGTCGCCGTGACCGCCAAGCACCATCGCCTGGATGTCGCGCACGGACATGTCGAGCGCCTCGGCCAGAAATGCGCGGTAGCGCGCGGTGTCCAGGACGCCCGCCATGCCGATCACCCGCTCGCGCGGGAAGCCGGAGGCTTTCATGGCGACGTAGCACATGACGTCGAGCGGGTTGCTGACGACGATGAGGATCGCCTTGGGCGACGTCTTGGCGATTTGCTCCGAGACCGATTTGACGATGCCGGCGTTCGTGTTCAGCAGGTCGTCGCGCGACATGCCGGGCTTGCGCGCGATCCCGGCGGTGATGATGACGACGTCGGAGTCCTTCGTCTCCTCGTAGCCGTTCGTGCCGATGATGCGGGAGTCGTAGCCTTCGATGGGCGCGCTCTGCCACTGATCGAGCGCCTTGCCCTGCGGGATCCCTTCCGCCACGTCCACCATGACGACGGTGCGTGCGAGCTCCTTCTCCGCGACGCGCTGCGCAGCCGTGGCCCCGACGTTGCCGGCGCCGACGACGGTGATCTTATTGACCATGAGAGCGAATGTCTGAGGGTGAGGTGCTGCTCAGACAAGCTATCCACGACGCAATCGGATTTGTAGTCTGCCCACCGTGAACCGTGAACGGTTCACGGTTCACGGTTCACGAATCAACCTCCGACCTGCGACAACGCTCGGAGCCCGCCATTCCGGCGCGACAGGAGTGCGTGGGCTTGCGGCTTCTCGGCCATCGCCTGACGGACGAATGGCTCGAGCGGAATGCCGGAGCGCAGCGGCGTGCGCAGGTCCACCTCGTGATCCCCGAACAGGCAGGTGCGCAGCCGCCCGTCGGCAGTGAGCCTGACGCGATTGCAGCTCCCGCAATAGGTGTGGGTCATCGGCGTGATGACGCCGATCGTGCCCCGCGCGCCGGCCAGACGCCAGTACGCCGCCGGCCCGTTCCCGCGAGCAGGACCCCCGCTCGCCTCCAATCGTCCGAGCGCCGTCGAGATCCGCGACAGCACCTCGTCGCTCGGCACGACATGCTCGTCGGTCAGCGTCTCCATCTCACCCACCGGCATCAGCTCGATGAACCGCACGTGCCAGGGATGCTCGAGCGTCAGCCGCGCGAAGTCCACCACCTCGTCGTCGTTCGTCCCCCGCATGACGACGACGTTCAGCTTGATCGGATCCAGCCCGGCCGATTCAGCCGCCATCGCGGCCTGCACCGGGTCGAAGCCGAGATCGCGCCGAGCGATGGCGACGATCCGGTCGGCACGCAGACTGTCGGCCGAGATGTTCACGCGGTCCAACCCGGCGGCGGCGAGCTCGGACGCCAGCCCCGGCAGCTTCACCCCGTTCGTCGACAGCGCGATGTCCTCGACCTGCGGCACGGCGCGCAGCATCGCCACCAGCCGCGACACCTGCGGCCGGATCGTCGGCTCGCCGCCGGTCAGTCGCACCCGCCGCAAGCCGAGGGGCGCGAGCTGGCGTACGACCTCGGCGATCTCCTCGTACGACAGAATGTCGGACTTGGGGAGCCAGGGCAGCCCCTCCAGGGGCATGCAGTACCGGCAGCGGAAGTTGCAGCGGTCGGTGACGGAGATGCGCAGGTACTGGATCGTCCGCCCGAACTGATCGATGAGCGTCATCGGCGTTCGCCTCCGACCGCGGCTTCCGTGGGCCGGCCCGTGGGGTCGACCCACTCGCGTGTGCCGTCGACGTACTGCTCGCGCTTCCAGATCGGCACGCGCCGCTTGAGCTCCTCGATCACCCAGCGCGAGGCGTCGTAGGCGACTCCACGGTGCGCGTGGGCGACGGCGATGCCGACGCTGGCCTCTTCGAGCGCGAGCTCGCCCAGGCGGTGCTCGATCGCCACGTCGGTCGCGTCGAAGCGGGCGAGCGTCTCGTCGGCGATCGCCGCCAGCTCGCGCAGCGCCATCGCCTCGTAGGCGCTGTACTCGATCCCCGTCACCGGCCGGCCATCGTTCACCTCGCGCACGACGCCGAGGAAGAGCAGGATCGCGCCGTGGCGCGGCCGCGCGACGCTCGCGAGGAGCGCCGTGGGATCGATGGGATCGCGCGTCAGGCGGGCAACCGGAGTCATCCGCCGGCCACCGGGGGAATGACCGCCACCTCGTCGCCGGCGCGCACCGCGCTGCCGGCGGTGGCGTACCGCTGGTTCACCGCGACGAGGGGCGACGGCGGCAGACGCTCGGCGCCAGGCCGCGCCCGCAGCTCCGCCAGCACGTCGGCCACGGTCGCGTTCGACGGGAGGTCGACCGCCAGGCTGGACGTGCCCAGCGCATCGGCGTACGAGGCGAAGAGCAGGACGGTGACGCTCATGGGTGCATGCTACAGACTCGGCGCGAGACGCGGAAGTTCCCGACGCTGAAAACACGCGCGCCCCGGCGGCGGGCCGAGGCGCAAGCATCGATGGATGCGGCGGTTACGCTTCCGACAGCTCTTCGGTCTCGTCCTCGAGGTCGGCGATGTCGATGTTCGCGACCATCGCGCGCAGCTCCTTCGACGGCTTGAAGACCGGCACCGGGCGCGCGGAGACTTCCACCGGGGAGCCCGTGCGCGGGTTGCGCGCCATGCGCGTCTTGCGATGACGGATCTTGAAGGTGCCGAAACCGCGGACCTCGATGTTCTTCTGCTCCTGAAGCGCGTCCTTGATCGCGTCGAGGAACGAATCGACGACGCGGGCGCAATCCTTCTTGGAGATCATCGGCCCCGCCGTGCGGGAAATCTGGGCGGTCACTCGCTCGACCAGATCGGCTTTCGTCATGAGAGGTGCCTCGGAACTGGCGGCGGAGGGGTACGAAAAGCTGATCGAACTTATCCGCGTTAACTCTTGTGTGTCAAGAGCTTGGACCACTTCACGCCCGCGCCTTTCGCACCGTTTCCATGAACTGGGCGAAGAGGGGCCGGGCGTCGTGGGGCCCGGGGGCGGCTTCCGGGTGGTACTGGACGGCGAAGATCGGCAGCTCCCGGTGCCGCAGCCCCTCCACTGTCCCGTCGTTGAGGTTCACGTGAGTGACCTCGAGCGCCGGCGCCCCCGGGATGGCCGTCTCCGACCCTTGGACGGCGAAGCCGTGGTTCTGGGAGGTGATCAGGATCCGCCCGCTCTCCAGCTCGCGCACCGGATGATTTCCGCCCCGGTGCCCATAGGGCATCTTGCCCGTGCTGGCCCCGAAGGTCAGCCCCAGCAGCTGGTGGCCGAGGCAGATTCCGAAGATCGGAACCTCCTGGTCGGCGATCGTCCGGATCGTGTCCGGGGCGTAGGCGATGGCGTCCGGGTCGCCCGGGCCGTTGGACAGGAACACCCCGTCGGGCTGCATCGCCAGGACCTCCTCGGCCGGGGTCTGCGCGGGCACCACGGTCACTCGGCACTCCGCGTCATCGAACAGACGCAGGATGTTGCGCTTGATCCCGAAGTCGTAGGCGACGATGTGGTTGGGCGCCTGGGGGTTGCCCCACGCGTAGGGCTTCGCCGTCGTGACACGGGAGGCGAGGTCGAGCCCCTCCATGGACGGACAGGCGTCGAGCTCGGCGCGCGCCGAGTCCGAGGGCTCGACGCCGACGCCGATGGCACCGCGCATCACCCCGACCGTTCTCAGGTGCCGGGTGAGCCGGCGGGTATCAACGCCTTCCAGCACCGGGATTTGCGCCGCGGTGAGATACGCCTCGAGGTCGCCGTCGGCGCGCCAGTTGGAGTAGGTCCGCGCGAGCTCGCGACAGACGACGCCGGCCACCTGCGGCGCACCGGACTCCGGGTCCGCCGGATTGACGCCGTAGTTGCCCAGCATCGGCGCCGTCATGACGACGATCTGCCCGCGATAGGAGGGATCGGTGAACACCTCCTGGTAGCCGCTCATGTTGGTGGTGAACACCACCTCGGCGACGGTCGTGGCGAGCGTGCCGTGCAGCACGCCACGAAACAGGGTTCCGTCCTCGAGGAGGAGGAACCCCGGTGCTTCGATGTGGTCGGCCACCGTTACGGCTTGGGCGCTGGCGTCTTCGCCGGCGTGCCGGCGGGGGCGTTCGCCGGGGCGGTGCTCGGCGCGGTCCCGGTCGCCGGCGCGGCCGGCGTGAGCGGGATGGCGCTGTTCGCGTTCGGCGTCGCGGGGGCCGCCGCGGGAGCGGGAGCCGGCGTGAACGCCTGATCGAGCACCGACTTGGGGGTCCGCTGGCGCGTGGAAGCGAGCGACAGCACGAAGGCGAGGAAGAGGAAGATCCCGCCACCCCACCAGCTCGCGCGGGTCAGCAGGTTCCCCGCCTGCCGCGTGCCGAGGAGCGAGTCGGCCGAGCTGCTCACTCCGCCGAAGCTCGCCGCGAGGCCGTTGCCCTTCCCGCTCTGGAGCAGGATGGCGGCGATCAGCACGAGGCTGTCGATGATGAGCAGGACGAGCAGAAAGGTGAACATGCCGGCAGCGCGGGTAAAGTGCGGATGTGTGGGTAACCGCTGAATATCGCGGGAGTTAGGAGGGCAGTCAAGGTGACGTGAACCGTTCACGCACCACAGATCGATGCCCAGCCGACCGGCTCCAGGCTCGCCCCACCCACGAGCAGCCCGTCCACCTGGTCGGCCGCGAGCAGCGCCGCCGCATTGCTCGCGTTCACGCTCCCGCCGTAGAGGATCGGGATGTCGAGCGCCGACGCGCCGACGCGCTCGCGCAACGCCTCGCGGATCACGCGATGTACCGCGGTGGCGTCGGCCGGCGTCGCGGTGCGGCCGGTGCCGATCGCCCATACCGGCTCGTAGGCGACGAGCATCGTGCGGACGTCGCCCACCGCGAGCTGCGACACGCCGGCCCGGAGCTGCGTCAGCACTACCGTCTCCGTCTCGCCGCGCTCGCGCTGCTCGAGCAGCTCGCCGACGCACAGCACCGGCGTCAGGCCGGCCGCCACGACGCGCGCGCACTTCTGCGCCGTCTGCTCGTCCGTCTCGCCGAACAGGTGGCGCCGCTCCGAGTGCCCGACCAGCACGAACGACGCACCAGCGTCCGCCGCCATACCCGCGGAGATCTCGCCCGTGAAGGCCCCCTTCTCCGCCGTATGCACGTTCTGCACGCCAAGCTTGACGTCCGTACGCTCGCGCGTGTGCTCCCGCACCGCGGCAAGGCTGATCGCCGGGGGAAACATGATCACCGTGCGATCGTCACGCGCCGCGTGTCGCTGCAGGAACGTCTCGATCACCGCGGCCGCCTCCGTGGGGCCGTGATTCATCTTCCAGTTGGCCGCCAGCACCGGGCGGCGATGCGACGCCACCGCTACTTCTCGGCCAGCGCCGCCACACCGGGCAGCGTCTTTCCCTCGAGGAACTCGAGCGACGCGCCGCCGCCGGTGGAGACGTGGCTCATCCTGGCCGCGAGACCGAACTGCTCCACCGCGGCCGCCGAGTCGCCGCCGCCGACGATCGTCGTCACCCGCTGCGCGGTCGCCTTCGCCATCGCGTCGGCGATCGCGCGCGTCCCCTTGTCGAAGGGCGGCGTCTCGAACACGCCCATCGGGCCGTTCCAGAGCACCGTCTTCGCGCTCGCGATCGCGCGGGCGTACGACTCCGCCGTGCGCGGCCCGATGTCCAGCATCGCCATGTCGCGCGGGATCTGCTCCTTCTGGACCGGGCGTGCTCCCTTGGCTGACTTGACGTCCGGCGCCACCATCGCGTCGTGCGGCAGGATCAGCCGCGACCCGGCCTTGTCGAGGAGCTCCTTCGCCATCTCGACGCGGTCCGCCTCGACCAGCGACGTCCCCGTCTCCAGCCCCATCGCCTTGTAGAAGGTGCACGCCATCGCGCCGCCGATCAGCAGCGCGTCCACCTTGGGCAGCAGCGCCTCGATGACGTCGATCTTCCCCGAGATCTTCGACCCGCCGAGCACGGCGACGAAGGGATGCTGCGGCTTCTCCAGCGCGCCCTGGAGGTACGCCAGCTCCTTCTCCATCAGCAGCCCGGCGACGGCGGGACGGAGATGATGCGCCACGCCTTCCGTCGACGCGTGTGCCCGATGCGCCGCGCCGAAGGCATCGTTGACATAGAGGTCACCGAGCTGCGCGAGCCCGCGCGCCAGCCGCTGATCGTTCGTCTCCTCGCCGCCGAGGAAGCGCGTGTTCTCGAGCAACAGCACCTGGCCGTCCTTCAGCTCCGTCGTCGCCTTGAGCGCTTCGTCGGTGTCGGTGCTCTCGACGAAGCAGACGTCGCGGCGAGGCATCAGCTCGCGCAGCCGGCGCGCCACCGGCTCGAGCGAGTACTTCGCCTCCGGCTTCCCCTTCGGCCGGCCGAGGTGCGACAGCAGCACGACGCGGGCGCCGCGGTCGAGCAGCAGCTCGAGGGTGGGGAGCGCGGCGCGGATGCGCGTGTCGTCCGTGACGCGGTGGTGCTCGTCGAGCGGGACGTTGAAGTCGACGCGCACGAGCGCGCGCCGGCCCTTGAGCTGCTCCGCGGGCAGGTCGCGGACGGTGAGCTTGGTCATCCTCTATTCCCTCTGTGGCCAATCGGCCGTCCTTACAGCTTGCCGCCCACGTACCGGAGCAGGTCGACGCAGCGCGACGCGTAGCCCCATTCGTTGTCGTACCAGCCGCTCACCTTCACCAGCGTCCCGTCGACCACGTTCGTGCACTTCCCGTCGATGATGCACGAATGGGGGTTGCCGATGTAGTCGCTCGACACGAGCTCCAGATCGGTGAACTTGAGGATCCCCTTGAGCTCACCGTCGGCCGCCTTGCGGAAAGCGTCGTTGATCTGCTCGATCGTGACCGTCTTGTCGACGACGGCGGTGAGGTCGGTGAACGACACGTCGGGGGTGGGGACGCGGATCGACATGCCGTCGATCTTGCCCTTGAGCTCGGGGATGACGAGCGACGTCGCCTTCGCCGCCCCGGTGGTCGTCGGGATCATCGAGATCGCCGCGGCGCGGGCGCGGCGCAGATCCTTGTGCGGCAGGTCGAGGATGTTCTGGTCGTTCGTGTAGCTGTGCACCGTGACCATCGAGCCGCGCACGAAGCCGAAGTTGTCGCGCACGACCTTGACCATCGGCACGAGACAGTTCGTCGTGCAGGACGCGTTCGAGATGATGTGGTGCGACTTCGGGTCGTACTTCTTGTCGTTGACGCCCATCACGATGGTGATGTCCTCGCCCTTGGCGGGCGCGGAGATGATCACCTTCTTCGCGCCGCCCGCGATGTGCAGCGCCGCCTTGTCCTTGTCCGTGAACCGGCCGGTGGACTCGAGCACGATGTCGACGCCGAGGTCCTTCCAGGGCAGCTTCGCCGGCTCCTTCTCGGCGAGGATCTTGATCTCGTCGCCGTCGACGGTGATGGAGCCGCTGCCGGCCTTCACGTCGCCGCGATACTCGCGGTGCACGGAGTCGTACTTGAACAGGTGGGCGAGGGTCTTCGTGTCCGTGAGATCGTTCACGGCCACGAAATCGAGGCCCTTGATGCCGGACTGCTTGACGGCGCGCAGAACCTGGCGCCCGATGCGGCCGAAGCCGTTGATGCCGACGCGAATTGCCATCTGGTCTCCCGAGAGTTCACCACCGGTCGCCAAGGGCGGGCGCCCGGCCGAAGGTCACATAACTGAGAATGCGTGCGCCGCCGGCGTGAAGCGCGGCGGCGCACGCGTTGAGGGTCGCGCACGTCGTCGCGACGTCGTCCACCAGCACGAGATGCAGCCCGCGCAGCGCGGCGCGATCCGCCCGTGCACGGAACGCGCCCGAAACGTTGCGAGAGCGCTCCCCTGGTGTCAACCGCGTCTGCGTCTTCGTGGCGCGCGTCCGCGCCACCAGATCCTCGCGCACGGGCACGTTCCACCGCGCGCCGAGCGCGCGCGCCAGCTCCGCGCTCTGGTTGTAGCCGCGCTCGCGACGCCGCGACGCAGCGAGCGGGACGGGAACGAGCGCCGCCCGTTCCTGCTCCACGTCGGGCGGAAAGCGCAGCGCCGCCATCCGCCGCGCCATCGCCGGCGCCACCGCCGGCCACCCGCCGTACTTGAGCGCGTGCACGATCCGCTCGGCACTCCCGCCCGGGATGGCATACGCCGAGCGCACCGACCGGACATACGGCGGGAGGAGCTCGCACCAGGCACACCCGGCCGACGGTCGGCGCCGGAGGTCGACGGGGTGACCGCAGCGCTGGCATTGCGGAAGGGGCAGCTCCGCCGCCGAGAGCCAGCACCGTCCGCACACGAGCCCGGCCTCCCGGGCGCTCAGGGCGCGGGCGCAGGCCACGCAGACTCGCGGCAGCAGCAGGTCGAGGAGGGCGGCGCCGCCGCGGCGAAGCGCCGGCGCAACCGCCGAGGCGAGCGCGCTCAGGCCATCGCCCGCCACATCGCTGCCCGGTCGGGCTCACGGCCGAACCACCGCGTGAAGGCGAGCGCGCCCTGCTCCACCAGCATCCCCATCCCGTCCGCGGCCCGATGCCCCGCCTGCCGTGCGGCGGTCACCCACGCGGTCTCGCTGGCGCGGTAGACGAGGTCGAACACCGCCGCGCCCGGCGGAATGAGGCCGAGTGGTACCGGATGTCCGTCGTCGCGCATCCCGATCGGGGTCGCATTCACCACCAGCGTCGCTTCCCGCAGCGCATCGCTCAGTGAGCGCGCCACCTCGGCGACCCCGGAAAAGCGGGCGGCAAGACGCTCGGCGCGGTCCATGTGCCGATTATAGATCGACACCCGCGCGGCGCCCCATCGTTCTGACGCGGCTAGCATCGCGGCCGCGCTCCCCCCCGCCCCGACGAGCGCGACACGCGCCGAGGAGAGCTCGTCGCCAAGCAGCGCGCGGGCGGAGGCGTCCACTCCTCCGACGTCGGTGTTGTCTCCCACCAGCCGACCGTCCTCGTGCCACCAGGTGTTCACCGCCCCGACCCGTTCGGCGAGCGGCGTGAGCCGGCTGCACCGCGCGGCGACGGCTTCCTTGTGGGGGATCGTCGCATTCCCGGCCGCCCCGTCCGCTGCCAGCTCGGCCAGCACGGCGTCGAGCGACTCGGGCGGCACGTCGCGCGTCTCGTAGGTCAACGCGATGCCGGCCGAGCGAAGGGCGGCGTTCTGGATCCGCGGCGAGATGGAATGGGCGACCGGATGCCCGAGCAGAACGAGGCGCGTGGGGGGATCGATCACGCGGCCGTCGAAAAGGGGAGACGGATCATACGGATGAAAGCGGATTCAACGGATCGGCTCGGGCAGGGGCGAAGCTTTTTTCCGCCCACCTCTTTCACTGGAGAAAGCGTTTTGGATTGCAGTCCCGAGGGTGACCGCGCGGCGACTGGTCGCGACGCGGGGCAATCCGTGGAATCCGTCCGCATCCGTATGATCCGCATTCCCGATGGTCCGCGTTTGTCGCGGGGGCCGACTGTGCGCTATTGCGCGCCAGGCAGCCGCCCCGCCGTCAGCCGGTCGAAGACTCTCCGGATCTCCGACTCCAGCTCGTCCGCCGTCGCGCGATAGACGTCGAGCTCCGCGCCCATCGGATCGCTGATCGCGCGGCCGCCGTTGCCGTGGTTGGGATACGCCGTGAGCAGGAAGGCCTTGTCGCCCGCGCCCAGCGCCTGCACGCGCTCCAGATGATGCGGCCCCATCGTGAAGATGAGATCGCTCGAGTCCACGAGGGCACGGGTCAGCTGCTGCGAGCGGTGGCTGCCGAGATCGAGCCGACGCTCGAGCCCCACCAGCAGTGCGCCATCCGACGCGGCGGCGCCGTCCCAGGCGCTCGTCCCCGCGCTCGCGACCTCGATCTCCGGCATCCCGCGCTCGATCGCCACCTTCCGCGCGATCGCCTCCGCGAGCGGGCTCCGACAGGTGTTGCCCGTGCAGATGAACAGAAGCTTCATGGGCGTCAGGCGTCTCCGATGAGCATGGGGGCGATCTCCCGCAGCCGCGCCGCCGGCACCGCGCCCGGACGGATCACCCGCGGCGCGCGACGGGTGCAGTCGACGACCGTCGACGGCGGCGACGGCTGGAGCGTTCCCCCGTCCAGCAGGCGGAGCGTGCCGCGTGCCAGCGCGTCACCCCACTGCTCTCGAATCTCACCCGCCGAAGTGGCGGGGGGAACCCCTGGCCGATTGGCGCTGGTCGAGGTGATCGCGTCGCCGTGCGCGCGGATCAGCTGCTGGAGCGCGGGATGCGACGTCCACCGGACGGCAATCCCCCCTTCCGGCCCGCGCAGCGCTTCCGGCACCCGCTTCTCGCCGCCGGGCAGCACCAGCGTGAGCGGCCCAGGCCAGAAGCGCGCGGCAAGGTTCGTCGCGAAGCTCGGCAGGCGCAGATCCAGCTTCTCGAGCATGTCGCTCCCCGCGATGAGCAGCAAAAAGGGCTTCCCCTTCGGGCGCCCCTTGAGCCGGATCAGCGAGTCCACCGAGTCGCTGTCGATCGCGCCCCCGAAGCCGTAGACAGTCTCGGTGGGATACGCGAGCACGCGCCGGCGCTCCATGTGCTCCATGGCCGGCCGCACGGCGGCGGAGATCTCCGCCGGTGACCAGAAGGGGATGCTGAGCGAGGAGTCGCCTCTCATTCGTCGCTCGCCAAGAGTGCGTCGACCCGCGCGAAGTCGCCGACGTCGGTGACCTTGAGGGCGCGCTCGCTCCCGCGCACGACCTCGACGGCGATGCCGAGCCGCTCGAGCAGCGCGGCGTCGTCGGTCGCCTCGATGCGATCGGCTCTGGCGCGCCGGTGGGCGTCGACGATCACGCGGCGCGGAAACCCCTGCGGCGTCTGCGCCCGCCAGAGGTTGTCGCGCGGCACGGTGGCGACGATGCGTCCGTCGTCGTCGACCTGCTTCAACGTGTCGACCACAGGCAGCGCGGCGATCACGCTCCGGCCGGCGCGCACGGCGCTCACGACGCGATCGATCGTCGCCGCACCGACCAGCGGCCGGGCCGCGTCGTGCACGAGCACCACTTCCGCCTCGTCGGGGAGGTCATCCAGCCCGTTGGCCACGCTCTCGCTGCGCGTCCGTCCGCCGAGTGAGACGAGCAGCCGGTCGACGTCGCACTGGAAGAGCCAGGGAGGCGGGTCGCCCGCGTACTGCGACGGCAGCACGACGACGACCGTCCCGACGTCGGGGCGCGCCATGAAGGTCTGCACGCTGTGCAGCAGCATCGGCTTGCCCGCCACCCAGCGAAACTGCTTGAGCTCCCCACCGCCGACGCGGGTCCCGCTCCCGCCGGCGACGATGACGACGCCGACGTCCCGACGTGGCGGCGCGAAAGAGCCGGTCATGACGCGAAGACGCGATCGAACAGCTCCGCGATCGTGCGCACGCCGATCGCCCGCAGCCCGCTCGGCACGCGTCGAGGCACGGCGCGCTCGGAGAGATAGGCCGTCGTCATCCCGAGGTTCGCCGCCTCGGCGAGCCGGCGCTCCGCCTGCGACACCGGCCGGATCTCGCCCCCCAGCCCTACTTCGCCGACGAACACCGCGTCGTGCGGCAGCGGGCGATCGTACACGCTCGACGCGAGCGCTGCCGCGACGGCGAGATCGCCCGCCGGCTCGTGGAGCTGGAGTCCGCCGACGACGTTGAGGAAGACGTCGAGCTGGCCGAAGGAGAGACCGGCGCGCTTGTCGAGCACCGCGAGCAGCAGCGCAAGGCGCCGGGCGTCGTAGCCGGTGGCCACCCGCTGCGGCGTACCGAACCCCGCCTTCGCCGCGAGGCCCTGGACCTCGATCAGGATCGGCCGGCTCCCCTCGAGCAATGCCGTGACCGCGCTCCCGGAGGCGTGCATGCTGCGGTCGCCGAGAAAGAGCTCCGAGGGATTGGCGACGGGGACGAGCCCCTCCTCGGTCATGCGGAAGACCCCGATCTCGTCCACGCTGCCGAAGCGGTTCTTCGTCGCGCGAAGGACGCGGTGGTCGACGGAGTTCTCCCCTTCGAAGTACAGCACGGTGTCGACGATGTGCTCGAGCGTCTTGGGGCCGGCGATGCCGCCGCCCTTGGTCACGTGCCCGACGACGAACGCGGCGATGCCGCTCTCCTTGGCGAACCGCATCAGCCGGGCGGCGCACTCGCGTACCTGCCCGACGTTTCCCGGTGCCCCTTCGAGGTCGGCGGTGAAGACGGTCTGGATCGAGTCGACGACGAGCACCGCGGGCTGGAGCGCGGACGCGGTGGCGAGGATGGTCTCGAGGTTCGTTTCGCTGAGGAGGCTGACGTCGCCGGTGGCGTCGTGGCCGAGGCGGTCGGCGCGCAGCTTCACCTGGAGCGCGCTCTCCTCGCCGGAGACGTAGAGCGTCGAGTGCCCGGCGGCCTGGAGCCGGCCGGCAACCTGGAGCAGCAGCGTCGACTTGCCGATGCCGGGCTCTCCGCCGATGAGGATCATCGAGCCGGGCACGATCCCGCCGCCGAGCACGAAGTCGAACTCATCGATCGCGGTGGTCCATCGGGGTGACTCGGCCCCGCTCACCGCGCGCAACCTGGTTGCCACGGCGACGCTGCCCCCTTCGGCGAGGGCACGCGCTCCACCGGCGCGGCGACTCGCCCCACCCGCCGGCGTGGCGCGCGCCGCCGTCTCCTCGACGAGCGAGTTCCACGCGCCGCACACGTCGCACCGCCCCGCCCATTTGGGATGGTCGGCACCGCATTCGGTGCAGCGGTAGACGGTGCGGACCTTCGCGCTCATGAGATGGAATCTAGCTCCATGTTGCGCCGAGCCTACGCGTACTTCTGCGCCTGCCCCCCAGGTCCGATCCGTCCAGCCTCCGTCCCGCCACCGCCCGTGGGCGCTGGCGCGCGCTGCGAGAAGTTCTCGAAGCGCGTGTAGTTCTTGTGAAAGAACAGATTGACGAAGCCGATCGGACCATTGCGCTGCTTGCCGACGATGATCTCGGCGCGCCCCTCGAGAGAGTTGCCGTCCTTGTCCACCGGCCCCTCGTAGACCTCCGGCCGGTAGATGAACATGATGAGGTCCGCATCCTGTTCGATGGCACCGGATTCACGCAGGTCGGACAATTGCGGCCGCTTGCTGTCGCCCGCTCGCTGTTCCGGGGCTCTCGACAGCTGCGACAGAGCGATCACCGGCACGCTCAGCTCCTTGGCCAGCGCCTTCAGTCCGCGCGAGATCTGCGACACCTCCTGCTGCCGGCTCTCGCTGTTCGCCGGACCCTGCATGAGCTGTAGGTAGTCCACGATCACCATGTCGAGCCCCTGATCCGCCTTCAGCCGGCGCGCCTTGGAGCGCATCTCGAGCAGGGTGATCCCCGCCGTGTCGTCGATCCAGATCGGCGCGTGGGTGAGGATGCCGGCGGCGCGGGCGAGGCGCGGGAAGTCGTCGTCGCGCAGCATGCCCTTGCGCAGCTTCTGCGCGTCGATCCGCGCCTCCGCCGTGAGCATGCGCTGCACCAGCGACTCCTTGCTCATCTCGAGGGAGAAGAGCGCGACCTTCCGATCCTTCTCGATCGCCGCGTGCTGCGCGATGTTGAGCACAAACGCCGTCTTGCCCATCGAGGGACGCGCCGCGACGATCACGAGATCCGATGGCTGGAACCCCGACGTCATCTCGTCGAGATCGCTGAAGCCGCTCGCGATGCCGGTGATCGACTCGCCACCCGCGTGGATGGCCTCGATGCGCTCCATCGTCGGCCAGAGGAGCTCCTTGATCCGCGAGAAGCCCTCGCTGGTCCGCTGCTGCGCGACCTGGAAGATCTTCTGCTCCGCGACGTCGAGCAGCTCGTCGGCCGTCGTCCCGCCGGCAAACGCCTCGCCGACGATCTCGGTCGACACCTCGATCAGGCGCCGCAGCAGCGCCTTTTCCTTCACGATCTTCGCGTGGTACTCGACGTTCGCCGCCGTCGGCACCGCGTCGACGAGGAAGCCGATGTAATCCTTGCCCCCCGCGCTCTCCAGCTCGCCGCGCCGCGAGAGCTCGTCGGCGAGCGTGAGCGGATCGACCACGCTCCCCCGCTCGGTGATCGACATCATCGCCCGGAAGAGGCGACGATGCCGCTCGGCGTAGAACATGGTGTCGTCGACGACCTCGAACGCCCGCATCACGGCGTCCTGGTCGATCAACATCGCCGCGAGCACCGCCTGCTCGGCGTCCTCCGAGTAGGGAGGACGCCGGTCGCGGTAGGGGTCACGCCCCGGCGGCGAGAGCGCGATCGAGTATTCGACGGGCGAGCTGGACATCTTCCCAGGTGGGGCGCTTCCAGGAGGGATTTCGGAGGAGCGCTGCGGGGTGGTAGGTGACGATCAGAGGCACCCCGTAATAGCGATGAATCTGGCCCCGCAACTTACCGATCCCGAGCTTCGTTTCAAGAAGCGTCTGCGCGGCGAAGGTGCCAAGGGCCAAAATGACCTTGGGCCGGACGAGCTCGATCTGGCGGACGAGATAGGGGGAGCAGGCCGTCACCTCCTCGGGCAGCGGGTTGCGGTTGCCCGGCGGCCGGTGCTTGAGGACGTTGACGATGAAGACGTCCTCCCGCTTGAGGTTGATCGCCTCGATGATCTTCGTGAGCAGCTGCCCCGCCTGGCCGACGAAGGGCACCCCCTGGGCATCCTCGTTCGCCCCGGGCGCCTCGCCGACGACCATGAAATCGGCGTCGGGGTTGCCCGTCCCGGGCACGGGGTTCGTGGCCGAGGCGTAGAGCGGACAGCGGGTGCAGCTCGCGACGACCTTCGCGATCTCGTCGAGCGTCGCGAGCTTGAACGCCGGGTCCTCGAACAGCGCTCGCGACGCGCCCCCCACGACGAGGCCGGCGGGGACGTCGGGCAGTGGCGACTCGGTGGACGCGCCCGCCTGCGTCGCCGGAATGTGCACGGCGTCGACCGGCGCCGGCGTCGGCGCGGCAGCCGCGGGCTTGGACGACCTGGTCGGCATGGGTTCGGCATTCTCCGTCGTCGGCGTGACCGGCGCCGCGGGGCGGACGGGACGCTCGGTCGGCGGGCCGCCCCCGGCGGCGCGCACCGCGGCGCGCCAGTCCCCACTCTCCGCGACTGG
>JABFYH010000180.1 GCA_013361335.1 Gemmatimonadaceae bacterium
GAGAGCGACGCGACGTCGGCGGGGCCATTGAGGTCCGCGCTGTCGATCAGCACGATCCGCCGCGCGCGATCGATCTGCGCCGATCGGATCGGCGCCAGCGTGTGCCGCGACGAGCCGACGAGACCGACGTCGAGCATCACGACTTCCCCGCGCGCGCGGTCGACGAGCAGATCGTCCACCGTCCCCACCTTCGCGCCGTTGATCGTGCACACATCCCATCCGCGGACGTCCGCATCGCCCTCGACGACGCGCACCCCCTCGAGCTTGCGCAGGGGCACCAGGTCCACCGCCGCCGCGGCGTGTGGTCCGATCCCCGCCTGGTCGCGATCCATCCTGGCCATGTCTCCTCCTGAGTGACGATGCTTACGCGATGCCCACGGTGGCTCGCGCGACGAGCGGTGCTCCGACGTCCAGCAGTGCGGTCACGGCCGCGGGTCGCCCCACCAATCCCGTCCGCGTGGTGTCCGGCGCGGTGGTCGTTTTGGCGCCGACGACGCCGTTGGCCCACAGGTACCAGGCCACCGCGATCAGCAGCACGATCACCACCAGCCACAGCCACCCCATGCGCCGCCTCGGCGCCCGCTCGACTCGAATCTCCGCCATGGTCAGTCTCCTCGCTGGTCCAACAGGTGGGCGTTGCAAGGGAGACGCCAGACCGGGGGGAGCGGGCCGGCCTCGCCATCCGACACGGAATGCGCCACTGTTCCCGCCACCGCGGGCGACGCCGCTCGGACTCCGGACCTCACGAGAACCCCACGACCGATGCGACTCCTTCCCCTCCTCGCGATCGCCGCTCTGCCGATCGTCGCCACGGCCCCCCGCGCACGCGCGCAGGCCATGATGATGCAGACCGACACCAGCCGATCCGTGATCTCGGCAACCGGACAGGCCCGCCAGAACGTCAGCCCGGACCGCGCGTCGATGATGATCATGGTCGACGCCCAGGCGATGAGCGCCGACGAGTCGGCGACCCGACTGGCGACGGTCGAACGGGCGATCGCCGACACGCTGCGCCGACTCGGCCTCGGCAGCGGGATGGTGCAGACCTTCAATAGCGGCGTGACGCCCGTTCGCCAGCAGGGGATGCCCTCGTCGATGATGGGCGGACCGACCTTCAGTGGCCGGTCGGTGATCCGCGTCGAGCTCGCGCGGGTCGATCAGATCAGCGCCGTCACCAGCGCCGCGCTCGCGAAGGGCGCCGCTTTCATCTCCCCGCCGGTGTTCAGCGCCAGCGCCGCGGACAGCATCCGGCGAGCGCTCCTGCCGCGCGCCCTCGAATCGGCGCGGGCCGACGCCGAGGCGCTTGCGGCTGCCGCGGGCGGCCGGCTGGGGCGGCTGCTCGATGTCAGCTCACCCGTGGCGCCGCAGGGTTTCTTCGCCGAACAGAGCCAGCAGGTCTACTTCAACGCGATGTACTTCGAGAACGGGCCCCGCCCCGCGCCGAACGCCACCGTCGCAGCCGTGGTCGCGGCGCGGTGGTTGTTCGTGCCGAATCGGTGAACGCGGCGGCGCTCGGCGCAGCGTGCCCTAGCGGGCCCCCGCGCCGAGCGTCAGCGCCCGCTCGGCGATCTCCCTCTTCACGCGCGCGATGAACTCGTCGACCCCGACCGGCGCGGGCTTCTGTCCCTCGCCCGCGCCGCGCGTGTTCACCGCCACCTGATCCGCCTCCGCCTCGCGCCGGCCGATCACGCACATGTACGGGATCTTCATGCGCGCCCCCTCGGCCACGCGGTACTTCAGCGTCTCGCTCCGCGCGTCGAGGTGCGCGCGGAGTCCCGCGTCCTGCAGCCGGCGGACCACGCGCTCCGCGGCCGGCCCCTGGTCCTCGCTGATCGGCAGCACCCGTACCTGCTCCGGCGCGAGCCAGGTGGGAAAGGCGCCGGCGAAGTGCTCGATCAGGATGGCGATGAACCGCTCGAACGAGCCGCTCACGGCGCGGTGGATGATCACCGGCCGGTGGTTCGCGTTGTCCTGCCCGACGTAGTGCAGGTCGAAGTTCTCGGGGTTCGCGTAGTCGAGCTGGATCGTGCCGAGCTGCCAGGCACGCCCCAGAGAATCGGTGACATCGAAGTCGATCTTGGGGCCGTAGAAGGCGCCGTCGCCCGGCTTCAGCTCGTACCTCATCCCCGTGGCCTCGAGCGCGCGGCGCAGGCCGTCCTCGGCGCGATCCCACATCGCGTCGTCGCCGATGCGCTCGTCGGGGCGCGTGGCGAACTTGAGCGTCGCGTCCAGCCCGAAGGTGCGATAGTGGCCAAGGATGAACTCGAGCAGGAAGCGCACCTCGTCGGCGATCTGGTCCTCGCGCAGGAAGACGTGGCAGTCGTCCTGCGCGAACTGGCGCACGCGCGTGAGCCC